>JALFLM010000064.1 GCA_022774705.1 Lachnospiraceae bacterium
AAGGCCTGACAGCGATTATCAGTATCAAAATCGAAGACCCTCAGTTTGAAGGACAGACCAAGCAGAAGCTGGGCAACAGTGAAGCGAGAGGCGCCGTGGACAATGTGGTCAGCACCCAGCTGGAGCTTTTCCTGGAGCAGAATCCTCAGGTTGCCCGCCTGATCTGCGATAAGGCGATCCTGGCGCAGCGGGCCCGTGCAGCGGCAAGAAAAGCAAGAGATCTGACACGCCGCAAAACAGCTCTGGACGGCATGGCTCTGCCCGGAAAACTGGCAGACTGTTCCGATAAAAATCCGGAAAACTGCGAGATTTATATCGTTGAGGGAGATTCGGCAGGCGGTTCCGCCAAAAGTGCCCGTTCCAGAAGTACCCAGGCTATTCTGCCCCTGAGAGGCAAGATCCTCAATGTGGAAAAGGCAAGACTGGACCGGATCTACGGTAATGCGGAGATCAAAGCCATGATTACTGCATTCGGAACCGGTATTCATGATGATTTTGATATTACAAAGCTGCGCTACCACAAGATCATTATCATGACGGATGCCGATGTGGACGGCGCCCATATCAGTACGTTATTATTAACATTCATCTACCGTTTTATGCCGGAACTGATCAAGCAGGGATATGTTTACCTGGCACAGCCTCCTTTGTATAAAGTGGAGCGTAATAAAAAAGTGTGGTATGCATACAGTGATGAACAGCTCAACGATATCCTGAAGGAAATCGGTCGGGACAGCTCCAACAAGATCCAGCGTTACAAAGGTCTGGGAGAGATGGATGCATCTCAGCTGTGGGAAACGACCATGGATCCGGAGAGGAGAATACTGCGCCGGGTAACCATGGATGAAGACAACAGTACAGCAATTGATCTGACATTTACCACACTGATGGGGGATAAGGTGGAACCCAGACGTGAATTTATAGAAGCCAATGCAAAATTTGTACAGAATCTGGACATTTGATGAGGAGGAGTAGACAATGGATCAGACCATATTTGACAGGGTGCATGACATTGACCTGCAGAAAACCATGGAGACCTCATATATCGATTATGCCATGAGTGTTATTGCAGCCAGAGCTCTGCCTGATGTAAGAGACGGGCTGAAGCCCGTTCAGAGAAGAATTCTCTTCTCGATGATTGAATTGAATAACGGTCCTGACAAGCCTCATCGTAAATGTGCGCGTATTGTCGGTGATACCATGGGTAAATATCACCCTCATGGTGACAGTTCTATCTATGAAGCGCTGGTAAAGCTTGCGCAGGATTTCAACACGCGTTATCCGCTGGTTGACGGTCACGGCAACTTCGGTTCTATCGACGGGGACGGCGCGGCAGCCATGCGTTATACGGAAGCGAGATTGAGTAAAATTTCCATGGAAATGCTGTCCGATATCAATAAGGACACGGTGGATTTTGCTCCCAACTTTGATGATACGGAAAAAGAACCGGTTGTGCTGCCTTCCCGCTATCCCAATCTGCTGGTCAACGGAACCAGCGGGATTGCGGTAGGTATGGCGACCAACATTCCGCCCCATAATATGCGGGAGGTCATCAATGCTGTTGTGAAAATTATCGACAATCAGATTGAAGAGGACCGTGAAACCTCCATCGAGGAACTGATGCAGATCGTCAAGGGACCTGATTTCCCCACAGGTGCGGAGATTATGGGCCGCAGCGGCATTGACGAGGCATATCGTACGGGGAAGGGCAAGATCAAAGTTCGTGCGGTGGCTGATATTGAGACGATGCCCAACGGAAAATCCCGGATTCTGGTAACGGAAATTCCTTACATGGTTAACAAGGCCAGACTGATTGAAAAAATCGCAGAGCTGGTTAAGGATAAAAAGCTTGACGGAATTACAGACCTGCGTGATGAATCCGACCGCAGCGGCATGCGTATCTGTATTGAGCTGCGCCGTGATGTCAATGCCAACGTCATGTTGAACAAGCTGTACAAGCATACGCAGATGATGGATACCTTTGGTGTCAATATGCTGGCTCTCGTCAACAATGAGCCGAAAGTTCTGAATCTGAAGGATATGCTGGGATATTACCTGGATCACCAGAAAGAGGTAATAACCAGAAGAACCAGATATGATCTGAATAAAGCTCAGGAGAGAGCTCACATTTTACAGGGTCTGCTGATTGCCCTGGATCATATTGATGAAGTAATTCAGATCATCCGCGCATCCCGCAATACCCAGGAAGCAAAGCAGAACCTGATGGAGCGCTTCCAGCTTTCCGATGCACAGGCTCAGGCTATCGTGGATATGCGTCTGCGTGCACTGACCGGTCTGGAACGGGAAAAACTGGAGCAGGAATATAAAGAACTGATGGTTCAGATTGAAAAATTAAAGGCAATTCTGGCTGATGAGAAGAAGCTTCTCACGGTGATCCGCAATGAGATTACAGCAATACGTGATAAATTCGGCGATGAAAGAAGAACAAAAATCAGTATGGATGCGGCAGATCTGGACAATGAGGATCTGATTCCCAACGAAGCAGTTGTGATTACCATGACCAATCTGGGCTATATCAAACGCATGAATGCAGATACCTTCCGTGCACAGAACCGCGGCGGCAAGGGCATCAAGGGCATGCAGACGGTTGAGCAGGATTTCATCGAAGAACTGATCATGTCGAAAAATCACCGGTATCTGATGTTCTTTACGAATAAAGGCCGGGTATACCGCCTGAAAACCTATGAAATCCCCGAAGCAGGCCGTATGGCAAGAGGAACGGCCATTGTGAATCTGCTTCAGCTTCAGCCGGGTGAAAAAATCTCTGCCATCATTCCGTTAAAGCAGCTGGAACCGGGCAAATTTATTTTCATGGCTACAAAGTTCGGTATGGTCAAGAAAACCCCCATGGAGGATTTCATGAACATCCGGAAAACAGGCCTGCAGGCCATCAATATGCGTGAAGATGATGAGCTGATCGAAGTAAAATACACCGATGGAGACCGGGAACTGCTTCTGGTCAGCGGCAAAGGTATGTGCATCCGTTTTCATGAAAAGGACGTGCGGCCTACAGGCAGAAGTTCTATGGGCGTGCGCGGCATGGATCTGGGTGAAGGCGATATTGTCATCGGGATGCAGATGGACAGCCAGGGTGAATATCTGCTTCTGGCCACATCCCGGGGTCTTGGCAAAAAGACTCGCATCGACGAGTTCAATGTTCAGAACCGGGGCGGAAAAGGTGTCAAATGCTATAAGCTGAACGAAAAGACCGGTGATCTGGTGGGGGTAAAAGCGGTAAAAGACGGTCAGGAACTGATGATCGTTACCACCAACGGTATCATTATCCGTATCAGCATTGATGGAATTTCCACGCTGGGACGGGTGGCATCCGGCGTAAAACTTATTGGTGTGGATGAAAAAACAGGACTCGTGGCAAGTATTGCGAAAGTGAAAAATGAAGAAGCCGAGAAGAATGAGGAAGAGTCGGAGGAAGAATCGGATTCCTTAATGGAATCGGACTTTGAAGAAAACGATCCGGAAACAGAGGTTCAGAATGAAGCAGCAGATGGTGAAGCAGATGATGCGGAAACTGACAGTGAATAATTAAATCGGGCAGTTAAACGGGAAGGAAAGCGTGAAGATTTTTTCACCCTTTCCTTTCTTTGGTTCACCGTTCTGATCGATACATCGGATAGCAAGCAGGAGGAATAGTTGAAAATGAGAGAATTATCGGTAGACGTAATTACGCAGAATATTAAAGAAATGTGCATCGAAGCCAATCATTTTCTTTCAGATGACATGAAAGAGGTGTTTCAGCATTCACTGGAGACGGAGGAATCTCCTCTGGGACGTCAGATTCTGGGTCAGCTGATGGAAAATATGCAGATTGCGGCAGATGATATGATTCCCATCTGTCAGGATACCGGAATGGCTGTCATATTTGTAGAGGCAGGTCAGGATGTGCATTTTACAGGCGGACTGCTGGAGGATGCCATTCATGAGGGTGTTAGACAGGGGTATACGGAAGGATATCTGCGCAAATCCGTCGTAAAGGATCCGCTGATCCGTGAAAATACCAATGATAACACACCGGCGGTGGTACATTATTCCATCGTAAGCGGAGATCAGGTGAAAATTACCGTGGCCCCCAAGGGATTCGGCAGCGAGAATATGAGCCGTGTATTCATGTTGAAGCCGGCAGATGGAATCGAGGGGGTAAAGAACGCTGTTTTGCAGGCTGTAAAGGACGCAGGACCCAATTCCTGCCCTCCTATGGTGGTAGGGGTAGGAATCGGCGGTACGTTTGAAAAATGCGCTTATTTAGCCAAAAAAGCGCTCACACGGAATGTAAATCAGCATTCGGAGATTCCCTACGTTCGTGAAATGGAAGAGGAACTTCTGGAAAAAATGAATAAACTGGGAATCGGTCCAGCCGGGCTTGGCGGACGGACCAGTGTATTTGCCGTAAATATCGAAACGTATCCGACTCATATTGCAGGACTTCCGGTGGCAGTCAACACCTGCTGTCATGTAAATCGTCATGTAACCAGAGTAATATAGGGAGGCAATACCATGGAAAAATATCTTACAGCACCTTTTACAGCGGAAAAAATCACTCAGCTGAAAGCAGGAGACTACGTATATATAACAGGAACGGTCTATACGGCCCGTGATGCGGCACATAACCGTATGATGGAAACGCTGGAACGGGGAGAAGAACTGCCATTTAATATCGACGGACAGCTTATTTACTATCTTGGTCCTTCACCGGCCCGGGAAGGGCGTGTGATCGGATCGGCAGGCCCCACCACATCGAGCCGTATGGATAAATATGCTCCCGGGCTTCTTGATCTGGGACTGCGCGGCATGATCGGAAAAGGAAAACGAAACAAACAGGTCATCGACGCAATCGTAAGAAATAAAGCTGTTTACTTTGCAGCAGTAGGAGGAGCAGGCGCACTGTTATCCAGGTGTATTAAAAAAGCGGAGGTAATTGCCTATGAAGATCTGGGAACAGAGGCAATCCGTAAACTTGAGGTGGAAAATCTGCCGGTAATTGTGGTAATAGATTCAGAGGGCAGAAACCAGTACGAAATTGCTGTGAAGCAGTGGAGTCAACCAGCCACGAACTAAAGGTCATGGACTTGTAACTGCCAGGGCGTAGTAACGGATCACTCCTTTGACTTTTAACCCCGATAGATATTACTGTCTATAGAAAAGTTTGCTCGGCTATAACTGTATCAGGTAATAAACTTCCCTTGCCATACAGTAAAATTCGATATTACGCTTAAGATTTTGCATTGCATACGGTTTGATGCAGGCACTGCCTTCGGGCGGAGCCTGCATCAAACGAAAGGATTTTATTCATGAAAATAAATCTGAAAAAAATAAAAAAAGGCTGTTGACAAATCCGGGGAAGTCAGATATAATACATCTTGCGTCTGATGTGATGGCGTAATTGAATAGAAGCATCTATAAGTTCGGAGAAATACTCAAGAGGCCGAAGAGGCGCCCCTGCTAAGGGTGTAGGTCGTTCACGCGGCGCGAGGGTTCAAATCCCTCTTTCTCCGCTCGCTTCTGTTCTGAGTGCGCTATTATTTTTTTGCGCACAAGGCGGTTTCGAAAAAAGTAGTTGACAACTGATTGATAATCTGATATGATTAACAGGCTGTCGACTAAAACAAAAAAGAAACAGTAAAAAATAAATTAAAAAAACAGTTGACAAACACTGAAAAGTGTGATAAACTGAATGAGTTGCTGACGCAGGTCAGAAACGACAGGAACCTTGATAACTGAACAACGTAAGAATAAAACCTTTAAAAACATCTTCGAAAGAAGATGGATTTCCTGAAAATTCTTTGAATCATTTTTAAGAATAAAACCTAAACGGTAAAAACGGAAAAGATAAGCCATAACGTTTATCTGACCGATCAGATTTTTTAACGAGAGTTTGATCCTGGCTCAGGATGAAC
>JALFLM010000149.1 GCA_022774705.1 Lachnospiraceae bacterium
AAGAAAGCACCGAAACCAATTTCACGAAAGAGAAAGTCTATCCAGAATTAGCATGGAAATGCTAATTTGAAACAGGCTTCTAATTTGCGTGGGTTATACTACTTAAGAATTTTATAGCCCAAACAGAGCTGTCCAGTAAGGAGTGAAAGCCATAATAGCGGTCAGGAGAATACAGGGTACGGAACCGTATTTCAATACATCCTTTGGTTTATAGTATCCATAGCCGTAACTAAACAGGAAGATTGGTTCAATCCATAACAGCATGGGTGCACATGCCCAGAAAGCTGGAATAAACATCAGGGCTGTCGGTGTGGCATTTGTAATTGATGTCAGTGATAAAAGCGGTGCTCCAAACAGAGCAGCAATAGCCGGAGCAGTTGGAATAAATGCACGGATGATGCAGACAACAGCACCGATTACAAAGAACATCAAAATCAGATTCCAGCTAGTCATAGCAGAAAACAAGCCATTTACGATCCAGTCCATGATGCCGGTGGAAGTCAGACCGGAGATCAGAATACCAACGGAACCGATGGTGAAAGCCAGATTCCAGTTAGTTTTTGTACTGATTTCCTGCCAGCTGACCACACTGATGCCGGGTATAAACAGCAAAGCCATGCCCGCAATGGCGACAACTGTTACATTCAGTACGGGAATCCAGGTGCCGAGAAGCCAGCAGGTCAGCAGGAAGCAGATAATAAGGATAGTCTTTTTTTCATTGGACTTCAGGCTGCCGCATTCCTTTAGCTGGTTATCAAGTACCTGTAAAGCTTCTTCGCTAATGGGCTCTGGTTTGAATGCGATTGTTGCCCATATGCCACAGATTATAATTGTGATCAGACCAAGAGGAGCAAACAGCATTACCCATTGCGAAAAAGAAAGATTTACACCAACGGAGGACAATAAATCCATAATTAAAAGATTTCCGGGTGTACCGGCAGGGGTCATAACACCGCCGACACCGGAGATGGCAGGAAGGCCGATCATCAGGATTTTTCCCAGATTTGATTTTAACGGTTCACAGCCATTTGCTTTCAGCAGAGAAAGCGCAATACTCAGATATATGATGCAGGTTGACAGGTTGGACATGATGGATGAAGTGACAGCACAGGCCAGAAACAGAGCAAGTACCAGCTTTCTGGGACTGCCTTTCGACCAGCGGATCAGCAGGCTGCAGATTCGTAATGGTAAAGAAGTTTTTTCAAGTGCAATAGAAATCGCAAATGTTGCAACGCAAAAGAAAAATGCACTTCCGCCGAAGCTGGAGTAGATAGCAGAAAGATTCATGACACCGGTCACCGGCATCAGAATAAAAATCATGGTCAATGCAGTTACTGCCATAGGCAGAGTCTCACAGATCCACATGACAATGGCGCTCAGGAAAATAGCCAGAGCGTACCAGCCGGTACGTTCTACACCGGATGGCAGCGGAAGCAGGCTAGCAGTGATTAGTGCCAGAATCGTAAATAGAATACCGCTCATACTTTTTAAAAAATTGGAATTATTCATAGGATCCTCCATTCATTCGCAGTGCACATTTACCAACTTGAAAATGATGTGCAGGTGTATAGTTTGTGTTCTGAAAGACCAGTCTTTTATCGATAATCCGATTATATAGTTCTATTCTCCCTGAACCAATATACTATTTTGTAAAAATCTAAAAATGTGTTGTGCGAATCTGTACATGCTGGTTTATTGTAAATTTATCATCAGTAATTTATAATGTTTTTTAGCAGGAAGCTGCGAGTGTATTTACATGGAAAACAGAAGCTGTTTTATAAGAGGAGGCGAAACCATGAAGATTGGTATGTGGAATATCTATGACAAATTGCCGTATGACAACATAATTGCCATGATCGAAGACGGAACGGAAACCATAGAGGCAGTACGATGGATCGTATATTCTTTTTTAAACAATCATACCGTGTATGTTGGTGAGGTCAGCGGGTTCTTTTATGGGGAGCAGACAGGCACTGTGATTGTACATCGAAAGGATTTTCTGCTGGTACCGGATTCTGATCCGGAAGAGGTGTTCAACGAGGTGTGTACTATTCTGGATCAGTACCGTGAATGGGAAAGTAATCTGAATATGTTTTTATCCAATGAAAACGGGTTGTCACATATGCTGGACTGTAGTGAACCTGTCTTTGAAAATCCAATGTTTATCTATGCACCGGATGGAAAAACCCTTGCAATTTCTTCCGGTTATTCGCCGGATCTGCACTGGCACTGGAAAGAGCTCATTGAGAATAACGGTCTTACTGAAGAACGGATGAAAAGTCTCAGGGACGAAAGCAACCTGACAAATGTTTTTCAGGATCTTACGCCCACTTTTCATGATTCCAGTATGGGTATGAATCAATATATACACTGCAGTATTCTGGCCAATCGCTATATGGCCGGTCATTTTGTTCTGTTTCCTCTGTGCAGACCATTTGGAAAGGGTACTCTGTATCTGTGTAGCGTACTTGTCCAGTATATATCCTGTTATATGGAAAAATATTACTCTCAGTACAGTTCTACTTCTAAGCTGGGAAAGATTGCAGTATCCATGCTGAGCAGCAGTACATATGATGAAGATCAGCTGCATTTGCTTCTGAGTACACTGAAATGGAAAGAAAATGATTATTACCGTGTATATGCCATTCAGGAAAATGTTACGCAGGAGCCGGTTATGCTGAACCGTATGTATATCCGTCTGACAGAAAACTACAGGGATGCGATAGTATTCCGTTATAAAAAACAGTTGATCATTCTGGCCAACCGCACACGAGATAAAGGAACCTCTGATATAAAAAGGCATCTGCCCCATCTGATTGAGGATAATTATATTTGCGGAATCAGTCAGGATTTTCAGGGAATAAAAAAATGCCGGGAGTATTATGAACAGGCTGTCTATGAATTGAATAACTGTATGGTAAATAAAACTGTTTTTTCAGATGCCAGTGAGCATGGATGGGATTTTCTGTACGATATTATCCAGAAAAACGAGTTATCTGCAACTTACGTTCATCGTGGTTTATTGAGATTGTATTACTATGATCTGAATCATAAAACTTCATACTATGAAACACTTCGTGCGTTTGTATACAGCGGTTTTCAGCCTTCCGCTGCAGGTTATATGCTGAATATCCACAGGAACAGCGTGAATTACAGACTGGAAAAGATAAAAGAACTCATTGATTTTCAGGAATTTTATGAATTAATGAATTCCATGGACATTAACCGGCTGAATTATCTTCATTTTTCCTTTGCCTATATCGATTCCATGCAGATGAGCTTTTTATCAGAGACAGGCACAGAAATATCGAAATAAAAGTTTATATACGTTTTTGCACAAAAGGAATCCGGTTTTATGCCATTCTGTACATTGAGAAAAGTGCTGAATACGAATATGCTATACCTATAACAACTCAGGGCCCATGAGTTTGTACGACAAACATTGTAAAGATTGAGAAAAGCAGTCAGCTTTTCATTTGGTCAGGAGGTATAGCATGAGACGTGAAGCATATAATGCTCAGAAAGAGCATACTGTTGTAGGAACTTATCCCGGATTTAAAGGAATGGAAGATATTCGTCTTCGTAATGATAAGGGTGAATGTATTGTACCGGATTCCGATAGATTTTATCGTCCGATTCCTGTTTATGAAAATTTCAAAATGTTATTCCGCGGTGAAACACCGTACTGGATGCCGAATAATGGATGGTTTTTCTGCGATACACAGGAATTCCGTCCTCGTCAGGGACAGGACTGCCGGGCGCATCATCAGTGTCTGGACGGCGGTCCGCTGATCGATTACTCAAAGGTACCGAAGCTGCAGTATGGCTGGTTTGATTTGCCTCTGGAATGGGAACCTCTTTCCTGCGGTGCCACAGTTCGACCCGGCAATCCCACTTTAGTGGATATGAATGACTGGAAGGAAGTCATTAAATGGCCGGATCTGAATGAAATTGATTTTGATGAAATGAAGACAATGAACGAGAAATATCTCGGAACAGACAGAATCAATCAGTTGGGTATCCATCTTGGTTTCTGGGAAAGACTCATGTGTCTGATGGATGTTTCCAATGCAGCAATCGCTCTGGTTGATGAAGATCAGGAATATGCATTGCAGGAATTTCTGGATAAGCTTTCAGATTTTTACTGTGATTATATTACCAGAGTATCCAAAATCGGCCGTATTGACAGCGTAATGGTTCATGATGACTGGGGAACCAATAACGGACCATTCTTTTCACTTGAAACAGCAAGAAAATTCTTTGTAGCTCCCATTAAAAAAGTAGTTGATACCTGCCACAGTCTGGATATTATCTATGAACATCACTGCTGCGGTAAAGCACAGGCACTGGCACCGGCAATGGTTGAATGCGGTACCGATTACTGGTTCCCGCAGAGCACTATCAATGATCTGGATCAGCTGATCGCAGATTATAAAAATGATCATCTGACATTTGCAGTGGGCAATCCCATCCTTCCGAAAGGATCCTCTGTGGATGAAGTACGAAAGATTGCAAAGGATTTTGTAGACAAATACAAAGATAAAGGCGTATTATTCTGCGCAGATTCTTCCACCACACGTGTTCCCGGACATGATCACTCTTTGTTCCCGATCTTCCAGGATGCAGTATATGAATACAGCCGTCTGGCATATCAGCATCTGGATGTTCCGAAAGATATGGAAGAAATGGTTCTTCGCCACATGGCTGAGTCTCAGATTTGATAAGCGTGATTGTTATTATACAGTGGAGGAAAATATATGAAAAATAAGGGTCTGATAGGTGTAATAGCAGCGGTTATGATTATGCTGGCAGCTTCTGTTATTCCTGTAAATGAAAATGTTACCCGTGCAGGTCTGTATGCCATGGGAATTTTTCTGGCAGCAATCATAATGTGGATCTGTGATTCCATGCCGATGTGCGTAACCGCTCTGCTCGCAATTTTCATACTGTCTGTATTCGGTGTATTACCGTTATCCGGTAACGGATCTGTTTATTATCTTTTCGGCGGCAGTGCATTTTTCTTTGCCGTAGCAACATTTGTTGTTTCGATTGCACTGGAAAATACATGTGTTCCTTTGAAGATATGCTCCGGTATGACAAAGCTTGCAAAGGGTAATTCAAAAATGCTGGTTATTATCCTTTTACTTGCTACCGGTATTACATCTTCTGTAATGTCCAACTTGTCTACCTGTATTATTTACATGAATCTGGGCCTGGCTCTTCTTCATGCCAATAAATGTGATTCCGGCAAATCTGGACTTGGAAAATGTCTGATGATCGGTATTCCCTGTTGTGCAGGTATAGGCGGACTGATCACTCCCGCCGGTACACCCGGTAATATCCTGATTATGCAGCTGTTAAGTGAAAATGCCAATATCAACGTTAGTTTCGCACAATGGATTCTTCTGATGGCTCCTCTGGCAATCATTTCCATTATCCTGGTAGGTGTTTGGGCAACTTTCATATTTAGACCGGAAGCAATCAGTCAGGAAGCAATGGATGAGCTGAAAACCAGATTGAATGAGCATGGTAAATTAAATGCAAAAGAATGGAAGACAATGCTGGTTATTGCTGCTATGCTTGTCTGCTGGATTTTAGGTACATGGGTAAAAGCATTCGATGTAACACTTGTTGCAGTATGTGGTATGGCTTTGATGTTCCTTCCGGGAATTAATGTACTTGAATGGAAAGATACTTCCAATCGTATTAATTGGAATCTGGCTTTCACCATTGGTTCCGTAGGTGTTCTTGTAGCCGGTCTGAACGTAACAGGCATTATGAACTACATTGTTACACAGATTTTCTCCGGTCTTACCGGCATGAATATCATGCTGGCATTTATGATTATCAGCCTGGTTGTATGTCTGATCCGTGCGTTTATTCCTACCGCTCCGGCCATTGCAGCACTGTTTGGTGCGCCTCTGCTGGCTCTTGCTCCGGTACTGGGAGCAAGCCCGGTTGCACTTCTGTTCATTCCTGCTTTCTGGGCATGTACACCAACATTGTTATGGATTGAACCCATCTTCCTGTTCAGTTATGGTTACGGATATTATAAACCGCAGGATGTATTAAAATTCGGTTCTGTTCCAACTGCTATCCTGATAGCTATCATGGCTTTCCTGCCCGCTTATGTGGGTATGATCGGATTATAATTTTTTAAATGACCAGAAAAAGCCTCTGTATGCCCTTTGGGTGTACAGAGGCTTTTTGTCGATTGGCATCATGTGATCCGGAGAAAATATCGGGTATATGTACATACGATGTAAGCGTCAAATAAACTGTGTCTAGGGCGTGTTTGAAAAAACAGTCATTATCGTCATTTTAACCAAACCAAAATTGATGCAATTGCAATGAAACCAAGATAAGTAGTGTCTGCTGATTAAGCCCATTTCAGGCTTAACCAGCATATATTGCCGAATAATATCGACCGTACACGAAAAAGTGAAAAAAGTATCCGCCGCTGGATCTTAAATAGATTCGCAACAAATACAGATAATGCAATCGAACTTAACTGGGTTCCCCTGGTTTTTTCATCAATCCTGCCTAGTCCGTAACAGCGTTTTTCCAGACTGAATTCACGATCTGCTTCGATTCGATCTACATTATCCTGATATTCTGCTTTTTTATCCACTTTTGTCTCTGCTGTCGGTCTTCCCAGTTTGGCTCCGAATTCCACCGGGGTTCCGACCTTTCCCCTGACAATGGGGCGGATCCAGGGCTGGCTGATACTGACGATCCGGTTCCGGAAGGAGGATTCTGATCATCATCTTTGTTATCCGTATCCTTCTTATCCGTTACCGCGGAGATCATGTAGTTATTGGCTTCCATAATGATCCGCTCATCCAGTCTTTTCCGGAACAGGACCAGTGTGGAAGCATCAAAAGGAGGTTCTTCCTGAAAGCCGGGGAGACTACAGGGATGAAGTCACCAGATACGGTATCGTAACGGCTCACTAAATAAGGAGCCTCTCCGCAGCTGATTTCCATCCGGCGGGCATCTACATAATCCTTCCAGATCTTATCTCTCGGAAACTGAACCGGTTCCAATATAGTTTCCCATCTTTTTCCTGAAGATCGGTTAAATACGTTCTGACGTCCAAACCGTGCAGCATCAACCAGGTTATTTTGTTCATTGCAAACCCATGAAGGGGTAAATACTTCTGCTTTATCCCTAGTATAACCCACGCAAATTAGAAGCCTGTTTCAAATTAGCATTTCCATGCTAATTCTGGATAGACTTTCTCTTTCGTGAAATTGGTTTCGGTGCTTTCTTGGTTTTGTTTTCTGCTGAAGCAGCTTTTGCATTTACA
>JALFLM010000183.1 GCA_022774705.1 Lachnospiraceae bacterium
ATCTTCCAGCAGCTCCACATTTTTATTCAGCCGGATCCACTGATTGCCTCTGGTGACACCGGGTTTATTGCCCGTTTTGGCAGAAGCCTTCCCCGCCATGGTATTGATAAATGTGGATTTGCCCACGTTGGGGATACCGGCCACCATGGCACGTATGGGACGGTTCAGAATCCCTCTTTTCCGGTCTCTCTCCATCTTCGCCTTTCCCGCCTGAGCAATAATGTCCTGTACCTTTTTAACGGATCCGCGGACTCTTGAATCCAGCATCACCACATGGCAGCCCTGCTCCTGATAAAAGGATGCCCACTCCTTATTCCGTCTTTCATCTGCCAGATCCGACTTGTTCAGCACGATAACCCGCGCTTTCCCCCGGCTCAGAGTATCGATATCAGGATTCCGGCTTGCCTGAGGCACACGGGCGTCCACCAGCTCGATCACCATATCCACCAGTTTAATATCTTCCTGCATTGCTCGTTTGGCTTTGGTCATATGACCGGGATACCATTGAAACTGCTGCATCTTTTCTCCTCACTTCCATAATATACCGGGCACAGAGCCCGCTGTTCATATTCCGTATTGTACGGCATCAGACTGCTTCCTGTAAAACGTTCCTCCTTCTACCGCAGCGTAAAACCGATTCTTTCCAGAGGATAGAAACGAAACCACACCTTACCGATCATCTCGGAGCGCGTCACATTGCCGATATTGGAAAAGCGGCTGTCTTCACTGCTGTCATAATTATCCCCGATTACAAAATATTCATCTTTTCCCAGAGTAACCGGATTGTCCGCAATACCCGGAAGATTGATCTTTTCCTTCCGTTCTCCTGTATTCAGCAGCTGATCATCCACATAAACATTGCCGTTCTGGATCTGAATCTTCTCACCGGGCAGACCGATAATGCGCTTCATGTAAACCTGTTCCTCATTGCCTTCATTGCGAAACAGTACCACGTCAAATCGACGTGGCTTTCCCACTTTATAAGCGATCCGGTCAACCAGTACCGTATCGCCTACCTCAAAAGCAGGTTCCATGGAATGACCGATCACTTCATAATTCATACCCATATACTGTACCAGAAACACAGCCAGTACAACAACCACTATCACATCCACGATCCACCGGGTAATAAGCCGGATCGCATCTTCAGAGTCATCCTCCTGCTGATAAAAACCCAGAGCCATGTTTTATCCTCCCGTACCAGTTTTCAGTACACTGCCATTCTACCCCGTCTGAAGGAAATTTGCCATAATAAAAATCTAACTTTTTTATTATTTTTTCATGGAATGTTACCGTTCAGAGCCAAGCAGATTTACAAAAAGGTGCGACGAATGCTTGCATTCACGAGCACTTTTTTATAAATCTATTTGGCGGATACGCCACACCGAGGAAACACGCAGTGTTTTCGAGGCTGACTCTGGACAGTAACCATCGTCTGCTATATGAAAAAAGCCCCGGTGAAAACCGAAGCTTATTTCATACACTTCCTTCTCCCGCAAAGCGGAATGAGTGTCCGTATTATTTCTTTTCTTTAACCTTTGCAGCTTTACCTACTCTGTCTCTTAAGTAGAACAGTTTTGCTCTTCTTACTTTACCCTTACGCACAACTTCGATCTTCTCTACCAGAGGAGAATGTAAAGGCCAGGTCTTTTCAACACCGATACCGTTGGATGTCTTTCTTACAGTGAAAGTAACACGGTTGCTGCCGTTCTGTTTCTTGATAACAGTTCCTTCAAATACCTGAATTCTTTCTCTGTTGCCTTCTTTGATCTTACCATAAACTTTTACGGTATCACCTACGCTGAATGCAGGAACTTCTGCTTTCATCTCGCCTGCTTCAATCTTTTTAATGATTTCACTCATGTGTATAACCTCCTAATTCATTCGACGTTCTTAACACCGTTCAGGTGACAGAGGACCATCTTTTAATACACAACACCAATTAATATACCATGGATTTGCTGATTCGTCAATCGTTTTTTTGTTTGTCCCTGTTGCTGTTTTCACCCTTCGGTATATCGAACCCGTGTTCTTTCAGGAAAGTCCTGTCTTTTTTTGTGAGGCAGGCATCCCTGAGCAGCTCCGGACGGACACCAGCAGTCCGCAGCAGCGACTGCTCCCTGCGCCATTTCTCAATATTGGCATGATGGCCCGACAACAGTACATCAGGCACCCGTCTTCCCATAAACTCTTCCGGCCGCGTATACTGGGGATATTCCAGCAGATTCTCGTGAAATGATTCGTAAACGGAGGAGTCATCATTGTGAAGTACACCGGGAACCAGACGTGATATACAGTCAATCATAACCATGGCAGGAAGTTCTCCGCCTGTAAGAACATAGTCCCCGATAGAAAAACGATCTGTAACAATCATATCCAGCACCCGTTCGTCCACGCCCTCGTAATGACCGCAGAGAAAAACAAGGTCTTCCTCCTGTGCCAGTTCTCCGGCATGTCTCTGATTAAACACGTCACCCTGAGGAGTCACGTAGATGACCCTGTGTCTGCCCGGAATCTTCTCTTTAACCGCCTCATAGGCCAGATAAATCGGTTCCGCCTGCATGACCATGCCGGCTCCTCCCCCGTAGGGAGCATCGTCTACATGGAGATGTTTATCTTTTGTGTAATCCCGGATATTGACCACATCCAGGCCGAACAGACCTTTATCGATGGCCCTGCCTGTAATACTGGTCTCCAGTCCCTGTCTGACCATATCGGGAAATAAAGTGAGTACATGAAAATTCATAATGACAGAAGCCCCTCCAGCAGATGTACCAGAATTTCTCCTTTTTCCAGATCCACATTCAAAATGCATTCCTTAATGGACGGAATCAGCACTTCCTTCCCATTGTAATCCACCACATAAACATCATTGGCACCGGTAAGGAGAATATCTTTCAACGGCCCCAGCTGCAGCCCGGTGTCCGTAACCACCGGCAGTCCGATCAAATCCGCAATATAGTTTTCATTTTCTTCCAGCGGAACCGCATCCTCTCTGCTGACAAAAAGCGGGCACTTGCTGTAACGCTCCACATCATTGATATCATCGATTCCCTTGAATTTTACGATAACATACTGTTTAAAATATCTGACACGTTCTATATCCAAAGGTATTCTTCTTCCACGATATTCCATTTCCACATGCTTCAGATCATCATAGCGGCGCATGTCATCCGTCGTGGGAAATACCTTGACTTCTCCTTTTAATCCGTGGGTCCCGGTTATTATGCCCACTTTAAAATACTGTTCCATTTCTGCCTCCCTTAATCATGAGGTATTTCTGTTCCGCCACCCGCCGCGGCAAAACAGATCCTGCCGCCGGGTATGCTGAAACGTGCGCCGTCAGGCACACCACTACTAAAATGGGCGCCCTCTGAAAGGACACCCATTTTAACTTCGCACTGCGGCTGATTATTCAATGTCCAGTACGACCTTAATATTCTCTTTTGCAGCAGCAGCCTTAACTACGGAACGAATAGCTTTCGCAATTCTGCCCTGCTTGCCAATCACCTTGCCCATATCGGACTCAGCAACCTTGAGTTCAAGCACCAATTCCTGGCCGTTATCCGTTTCAGTAACTACTACTTCCTCAGGATTGTCTACCAATGCGCGGGCAATGATTTCAACCAATTCTTTCATCAGTTACCTCCCGCACCGATTATTTAACACCGGCAATCTTTAACAGCTTTTCTACTGTATCAGTAGGCTGTGCACCATTAGCAATCCATTTGTTAGCTTTTTCAGCATCAATTTTGATTACGCTGGGATCCTTGGTGGGATCATAGTAACCGATTTCATCGATGAATCTTCCGTCTCTGGGAGATCTGGAATCTGCAACGATTACTCTGTAGAAAGGAGCTTTTTTAGCACCCATTCTCTTTAATCTGATCTTTACTGCCATGTAAATTCACCTCCTTATACTGATTCGCCATAAAGGCTCTATATGATAAAGCAGTGTTCCGACTGATAACCCGAACAGATCCTGACGATCTGGTCAGACTGCGGAATAACTGCCATACCGCTGATTAAAAGGGCAGTTTCATACCGCCGAATCCGCCCGGCATACCGCCGCGGCGTCCTTTTTTACCCATGGAGCCTGTCATCTGTTTCATCATCTTTTTCATCTGATCAAACTGCTTGCACAGACGGTTCACTTCGCTGATATCAACACCTGCACCGGCAGCAATACGCTTCTTGCGGGACATGTTGATCAGATCGGGATTTCTTCTCTCCTCTGCTGTCATGGAATGGATAATTGCTTCCGTAACCTTGAACGCGGAGTCATCCAGATCATCCATGGATATTCCTTTAAGCTTTCCTGCACCGGGAAGCATGGAAAGCATCTGGCCCAGACCTCCCATCTTCTTCACCTGAGAAATCTGATCCAGGAAATCGTTGTAATCAAATTCTGCCTTGCGCAGCTTCTGTTCATATTCCCTGGCTTTGTCTTCATCAATATGAGCCTGTGCTTTCTCGATCAGAGTCAGCATATCGCCCATACCCAGAATACGGCT
>JALFLM010000193.1 GCA_022774705.1 Lachnospiraceae bacterium
TTGCCAACCATCTGGGAATCAGTATTCTTCCGAAACTGACCATCGAAGGGTGTAATAATGATATTCAGGCACTCCCTCTGAAGCCGTTTGCATCCCGTGAACTGGGAATCGGCATTCACACTTCCAGCAGTCTGTCACCGGCAGCCGGATGTTTTATTCAGACTATTCAGAAAGTACTGCCGGAGCTGACCTGAAGAAGGAAAACATTTGATGGGATCAGATTTACCCGGCGTTTTCATTTTACCATGCAAGGAGAAAATCATGAAATATGAAATCTTATTGAAACAGCATATCGGAGCCCCCTGCAGGCCGGTCCTGCCTGTGGGCACACAGGTTCAGAAAGGGACTCTGCTTGCCGTCCCCACAGGACTGGGGGCTCCCATCCATTCCTCTGTTGACGGAGTTCTGACAGAAATCACAGATACCGCAATGATTGTGGACGCATCGGATCTGCAGTCCGATACCTGTCTTTTACTGGCCCCCGGTTCCGATGAGGAACTGCTGACAGCCTCCGGTATCGTCGGCATGGGAGGCGCGGGGTTTCCCACCGCCGTCAAATGCCATGTCAATCTGAATGGCGGTTATATTCTGGTCAATGCGGCGGAATGTGAACCTCTACTGGAACACAATATCCGCCAGCTGGAACAGAATGCTTCCAAAACCATGAAAGGACTGAAACGCATCATGAAGCTGTGCAATGCCCGCAAAGGTATTTTTGCCATTAAAGAAAAACACAGAAAAACCGTCGATATTCTGAAAAAGCTCTGTGAATGCGAGCCTGACATTTCCTTCCATCTCCTGCCGGATCTGTATCCCGTGGGAGAGGAGCGTGCCGTAGTCCGCGAGATTCTGGGGACCCTGTTAAAACCCACAGAGCTTCCTTCCGCTGCAGATGCAGTTGTAATCAATGTGGAAACGCTTCTCCGGGCCGCCGAAGCAATGATCGACCGCCGCCCCTGCATTTGCAAAAATGTATCCGTCGCCGGAAAACTCAAAGGAGGCACTCATACCCGCATTTTCTTCGATGTCCCCATCGGAACAACAGTCGGTGCACTAATTGAACGGGCCGGAGGTATCGACGGAGATTACGGTGAAATCATCATGGGCGGTCCCTTCACAGGCCATGCCGTTTCTCCTGATACCCCCATTACAAAAACCACAGGCGGCATCATCGTTACGGCGCCTTTTGAGAACCTGAACCATGCAAAAACCGGACTTCTCCTCTGTGCCTGCGGCGGCAATCAGGCCCGCATGGAAGACATCGCAGCAAAAATGAACGGTGATGTAGTACTCATCCAGAAATGCAAACAGGCTGCCGACATCAAAGGAACACTGAAATGCGAAAATCCGGGCAACTGCCCCGGTCAGGCCCAGAAATGCCTGAACTTCAAAAAAGCCGGCTGCACTGACATCATCATCGGGAACTGCAGTGACTGCACCAACACCGTAATGGGATCCGCACCCAGGCTTGGACTCACCGTACACCATCAGACAGACCATGTATTTGACACGGTTTCAAAGGAACGGATGCGTTATCTGACCACCTCGAAAACCTGCAGTACAAAGACCTGCAGTACAAAGCAGGAGGAACCGGTGAAAACAACGACATCAGATAAACAGAAGCCGGCTGATCTGAAAAACATGGTATACACCGGAGACTCAGCAGACATAACGGTCGAAAATGGGATTCTGAAAATCGATATTGAAGACGGCCGTGATATTCATATCGAATTGCCGCTATTCTTCTGATCAAATTGCCGGTATTCTTCTGAAATCCGTTTCTTTGAGTCTTTTTAAACTGTATTTCCGGCTGTTTTTACAGCCTGTTTCTATAAATTAACTTACAGCGTTTCCGAAACCGGATTAAAAATCCGTCTGAACGGAAATCGCTGCTGCAGATTGGAGATATATTATGTCAATCAGTGAACAAACCGCAAAAGAACATGTAAATGATCCGGCAGTTCTCTGCTTCCGCGCAGAAAAAGGTATTACATTAAGCTCACATAATCTGGAAGATCCGTCCATTTTTGACGATCTGGTGGATTCCGGCCTTCTGAACCTGGACGGATGCCTGAAAATCGATCAGGTCCTGGGCGCCGTTCTTACAAAAACCTGCGACTCCCTGACCCCTCTGACAGCCGATGTAATCGATCACATTGTCGAATTTCCCGGTGAAACCGAAAAAGAAGAACCGGCTGAACAGGAAGCATCTGCATCAGAGACACCCTCTTCCATACGTACAGCTGTACCGCTTCCCGGCGGCACACTGAAAATTTCCATTGGAGAGGGAAAGAATATTCACATTGAACTTCCCGTGAATCCGGTTCCTGCAAACAATACGGTTCTGACTTCGGGACAGACTCCGTATCAGACTCCAGGTCTGTCACCGGATGCCGGAAATTTTATTTCCGGCTCCCCGGAACCGAAGATGATCCGCTCCCTGACCCGACACCATTACAGAATCACAGAAGTGCGCCGCGGCCCGAAAACAAAAATCGAAGGAACCATTCTCTACATCCGTGACGGAATCGAACAGGAAGCAATTGGCACTCAGGAACTGGTACATGACCTGAGAATCGATATCATTACTCCCGATGCCTACCATACTTATTCAGAAACGATTATGGATGTGCAGCTTATCGCAGTAAAAGACAGAGAATCAGAGCTGGGTTCCGGTATCACCCGTGTACTGGACAGCGTCATCATGATGGTAACCGGAACCGATGACAACGGTGTGCAGATCGGCGAATTCGGTTCCTCCGAAGGTATGCTGGATGAAAACATCATGTGGAACCGTCCCGGCGCTCCTGACAAAGGAGAAATTTTTATCAAAACCCGGGTAACCATCGAAGCCGGAAGCAACATGGAACGTCCCGGTCCTCTGGCCGCTCATTCAGCTACCGACGTGATCACTCACGAAATCCGCCAGGCATTGAAGGAACTGGATGATGAATCCCTGATCGTCGATAAGGAAACCTTCAGCCAGTACCGCCGCCCGGGAAAGAAAAAAGTAGTAATTGTAAAAGAGATCATGGGGCAGGGGGCCATGCACGACAATCTGCTTCTTCCCCAGGAGCCCGTAGGCGTTCTCGGTGCCAGACCCAATGTGGATCTGGGCAATGTACCGGTTATGGTATCTCCTCTGGAAGTTCTTGACGGATGTATCCATGCACTGACCTGCATCGGCCCCGCATCAAAGGAAATGTCCCGCCATTACTGGAGAGAACCTCTCGTGCTGGAGACTCTGTTTGATCCGGAACTGGATCTCTGCGGTGTTCTTCTGGTGGGCAGCCCTCAGATCAACGCGGAAAAATTCTATGTATCAAAACGCGTGGGCATGACCTGCGAAGCCCTGGATGTGGACGGCGCTTTCGTCACCACGGAAGGCTTTGGAAACAACCATATTGATTTTGCCAGCCATATTGAACAGATCGGCAGCCGGGGAATTCCTGTAGTCGGCGTCAGCTTTGTCGGTACACAGGGAGCCTTCGTAGTTACCAATGAATATATGGATACCATAGTAGATATCAATAAAAGTGAAGAAGGAATTGAAACCAGCGTAGTAGGTGAAAACTCGCTGACCCTGCTGGATGCAAAAAAAGCCGCCGCACTTCTGAAGCTGAAGATGCGGCGGAAATAGCTGTATTCCTCCTGTTCAGCCCCGGATTCAAAAATTGTCCCTGAACGGAGCTGCCGGTTCTGAACAGGAATTTTACTGTAAAAGTATTTCTTTTTATTAATAAAGCTTTTTATAAAGCTTTACGATACAGCGCTTCAATATCCTTTTGTGTAGAGCTTCTGGGATTTACTGCAATATTGCCGCTCTTCATGGCATCCACTGCCATAGCTGCAATCTTGTCCTCAGTTACTCCCACTGCACTGAGACAGGAAGGAATTCCCAGAGATTCATTCAGATCCCGCAGTTCTTCTGCCAGCATCTCCGGTACAAATTCATCCTCATATACAGGAATTTTAGCAATATAATTGTAAATTGTTCTGTACTTGCCCTGGTCTGCCAGTGCATTGTACTCAACGATCGTGGGCAGAAGAATGGCATTGGCAACGCCGTGTGCCGCATTGAAATATGCACTTACCGGATGACTCATGGCATGAACATTGCCAAGACGTGCCCACGAGAAAGCAATTCCGGCAAACAGAGAACCGACAAGCATAGCAGAAGCAGCTTCTGCATCTCCACGATTTGCCACATATCTGCGCAGATTCGCTCCGATCAGTTCCATGGCCTTCTCTGCCATGGCATCTGAAAACGGTGAAGCAGCTGTGGAAATATATGCTTCCAGTGCATGCACCAGTGCATCAATACCGCATGCTGCTGCAACAGATACCGGTGCTGTCATAACCAGTTCCGGATCAAGGACAGCATAAGCGGGAATCAGTTTATAACTGAATACAGTCAGTTTGTAATTTCTGCTGTGATCTGTAATTACAGAAAAAGCAGTTACTTCGGAACCTGTACCTGCGGTAGTAGGAACTGCAATCAACGGAATGATGTCTCCCGGTACCTTGCCGCCGCCTTCATAGTCTGTAATACTTCCACCATATCTGGCCAGAACTCCGACAGCCTTTGCCACATCCATTGGTGATCCACCGCCCAGAGCGATAATACAGTCTGCTCCGCTTTCTTTAAACGCTGCTGTTGCTTTATCAACCGTATCCACGGAAGGATTGCCTTCTGTCCCGGTGAAAGCATCAGCCTTCATCCCTGCAGCTTCAATCTGTTCTGCACATCTTCCTACAATCCCCATCTTTTTCAGATGCGGACCGGAAATAATAAATGCATGACTGCATCCCATCTCTTTTACCAGTTCAGGCAGTCTGGAAATACTTCCCTTTCCAAAAATAATATTCTGTGGTACTGAAAACGTAAAATTATCCATGATTACAGCTTCCTTTCTTCTATCCATAAATCTGAAACATAGATAAGGACAGAAAGCCCCGCACGCGAACCTCTCTGTCCTTCTGGAACCGAGTATATCACCTGTGCGTTATATTGTCAATCAAATATTCTGTTTTCCTGTATAGAATATCGGAAAGGATCTTCATGTCCCAATAACATCCCTTTATTTATAAGGTTTTTTGATTGCTTATAATTTTTTTATATTAATTTGTGAGTTTTATTCGATTGACTGTTATGCGTTATAGCATACAGGTATTATTATTCATCCATACAATATTCAGGATTAAAAGAGGCATTGATCTCTGCAATTTCGCGCTTTCCCTTGATATAATCATCATACATCTCCCAGAGGTCAATATCGCACCCGTCCATCACCTCATCCTCAGGAATCCATGAACGGATCAGTTCAATCCTTTCTGACTGTGTTGTATCTTTAATTAATGTACTTTTCATCTGATCCACCTGCTTTCTATCTTAACTGCTTTCTATCTTAAGTGCTTTCTATCTCACTGTTTTATACTGTTTCCCGGATAATCTCCGCCAACTGTTCCGCCAGAATCCTGTGAGCTTCAGGCATCAGATGCAGGGAATCTGCTTCCGAAGGGCCCACATATTCCGCTGCATCGAAGAAAGTACAGCTTTTTTCCTGTGCAACGGTTCGGTAATATCCTGAAAACTCACGGGAGCGAACTGCAGCACTGCTGTCAAACGATCCCTGAAAGGAAGAGTCCACAATTGCTGCATCGATCCGCGGCGGGGAAACCAGTACAATAGCCGGTTCAAATCCCTGTTTTTCCGCCGTAAAGGAGCGAATCACATCCACCATCTGCCCGACACCGTCCGCAACTTCCTTTACCGAGGCATGAAACATGGTCTTCAGATCGTTGGTCCCCAGCATGAGAATCACCGCATCCAGAGGTTTCTGCGAGTTCAGACAGGGTTTCAGGTAATACATACCGTTCTTCCATTCTTCTTTTGGATCGGTAAAACACGCAGTCCTGCCGTTGCAGCCTTCCTCTACTACGCAGTAATCCTTCCCCAGCAGCTGCTGCAGCCTGCCGGTCCAGCGTATCTCAGGGTGATATCTGTTTCCCGTAACCGGATCAAAACCAAATGTATTGGAATCACCATAACACAATATTCTTTTCATAACTGTTTTCTCCATATAATATCTATCCTGCTGCCTGAATCTGTCCGGCTCCGGGCAGGTTCAGATTGCTTTCTGTCACACGGTTTCCAGTACCATGCCGCTGTGCAGCTGAATCAACTGCTCTCCCATAGCTGTCTTCATGATGTCAAAAGCAAACTGTCCCGTACAGTGACCGGTATAAAAAACCGTATCCAGCTGCCGCAGTTCTTCGGCGGTTTCTTTTATATTCCTGATATCGTCTTCCGTATATCCGTTCTTCTTCATCATGTGAAAACCGCTGATTACAGCCTGGGGCAGACATCCATACAATTCACGGAACCTGTCCAGAATATTAAGAATCCCGTTGTGGGCACAGCCTGAAATCAATATCTTCCTGTTTCCCTGCGTAATCACAAGACACTGCTCATGACTGAAATCATCCTGTATCTCATCATCACCCGCTCTTCTGGTCAGAACCAGATTGCCCTGAGGCCACAGCCGCCTTCCCCTGATACCGGAAAAAAGTGACAATTCATCATCCAGTTTCATATCGCCTTCTATCATATGTACCTGAGGCAGCGCCGGAATCCGCTGATCAATCCCGATATACCGTTCTCCATGATAATATCCGTCCGCCGCAGTGTCCTTTATATAAATCTGCGCATGGGAATTAACTCCGGCAAAAGACAGAATTCCGCCGGCATGGTCGTAATGTCCATGGCTGAGTATAACCGTATCCACCCGTGTCAGATCAATTCCCAGAACCCGTGCGTTGTCAAGAATCGCACCGGTAGCGCCCGTATCAACTAAAAGCCTGTGTCTGTCCGTTTCCACATAAATACTAAGTCCATGCTCACAAACACAGCCCGGGTTGCCGCAGGTATCCTCAATTACTGTAATGATTTTCATATATTTCGTCACTTCCTTATAAATGAGCCATTCTCCATCATACCTTCCTGCCGTTTCGAAGAAATACATATTCCCGCCCGGAAGACAGTTCTTCCGAAAAGGCATAGCCCAGCACATCAAAATCCTTCATCTCTTCCGGGTCTTCAATATTATGTACAGCCATATAGCGTACCATCTCACCGCGGGCCATCTTGGCATAGACCCCCTTCTGAACACAGCGTCCCCGCTCCATCTCACCGAAAATACAGGTAATATACGTATCATCCGGTTTCAGGTAACGCTCGACACATCTGGAATACTCCTTCGATGCCAGATTAATAATGATCCGGCTTTCATCCAATACTTCCTGGTAAAGCCGATCTCCCCAGTACTCATACAGGTTCCGTCTGCCGGCAATCCCTGCTCCGGCCTGCATCTCCAGCCGATAGGGCGTCACCCCGTCAAGAGGCTTTAAAACACCGTAAAATCCCGACAGAATCCGTAGGTGCTCCTGCACATAATCAAACTGGCCGTACTCAAACACATCAGGTGCCATATACTGATACGCAATCCCCTCGTATGAAAGAATTGCAGGAGTCAGACTGCGGTACAGATCCATATGCGCAAAGCGCTCATAATTAAGACCTGCTATCTGATCGTTGCAGGCCCACAGTTTTTTAGCCTGCTCATAGGACAATTGTCTCATCCACTCCAGAATAACTTCTGCATCCTTTATAAACACAGGAAGCCCGCCGCACTCAACCGTATCCGTATTCACCTTCATCTTTTTCGCCGGAGATATGATAATCCGCATCACAGTCCACCCCTCATATATCAGTCAAATCACTCTTATTCTATCACAAGTAAATTCATTTTGCAATAGTTTTCGAACATTCGTTTCGTATTGTTGCAGTTCAGAATTCTTCCCGACTGGCAAGTGAACAGCAATATGTTTCAGCAAAAGTTTTACATTATTCAGCCAGGAAGAACGGAGTCTGATCATTTCTGATACCAGAACCCTGCCGCATTATTTGTCTGGTAACTGCTCAGCCTGACAGCTGAACAGTTGCTTATAAGCATTTATCAATTTTGTTATATACCGTATTTACCCGTCCAGTCCTGCTTTTTCCAGCAGTTCCTGAAGGGCGGCCGCATCCTCACTGCAGGTTTTGATATCCTGTCCGGAGAAAGCGGATGCATCCTCCGTATCAATGGTCAGAGTGTGCATTTCTCCGTCCACCGTATATTCGAAGGATACTTCCCCCAGATTGCCGGTGACAGCCAGGAGTATATATGCATATGATTTCATGAGATTTTCCTTCTCAGACTGCTGCGATGCGGCAATCTCATTTTCCAGCGTCATGGTCCATCCGTAGGGTTCCTCCGATGTCTGCAGCTGATTTTTGAAATTTCCCAGTTCGCCCACCAGATTCAGAGCAATAACCGTACGGCCGTTTGCGGGCATGTCGCCCACATAGGGATGTTTGCTGTTGTACACCGCCGATGTCAGAGCGGATATCTTTTTCCCCTGCGACCAGACGATCCGGTTATCCAGCTGCACCTGCGTGATTTCCTGTGAAGCATCGTATTCAGACTGAAATTCCCGTTTATGGAAAGGACTTTGATTTACCGCCTTAAAGGAAACAGTGACCACGCCGTCTTCTTCCTTATATTTAATGGAAGAAATCCCAAGTCCCGTATCAGCGACGGCCCCGTTCAGGGATAAATGATTTCCGTCCACCTCCGCCTGACAGATTACATTGTCACTGTACAGGGAACTGCCGATAAAATATGTTTTTCCAATCAGCACAGCTGCGATAACCAGAACGGACACAATTGCCATACCCTGAATAATTTTCCGTGTCTTTTTCCGGGTTTTTTTCAGAAAATCGATTTCCTCCTGCTCTTCTTTACTGCGGCTGTCATCCTGCAAAACAGCCGGCGTTTTCATATCTTCCAGAACCTCCCTGCAGCTTCTGCATTCCGACACATGTTCCTCCACCAGTTCATTGGTCACTTTGCTGGTAAGCCCGTCGATATACGAGGGAAACAGGTCTCTGATCAGTTCACACGGTAATTTATGATTCATCCTTCACCAGCTCCTTTCTCAGTCTTTCTTTGCCTCTGTAATAAGTTACTCTCGCCCAGTTTTCCGTGCGCGCCATGATCTCACCGATTTCCTTAAAAGACAGATCGCCGAAAATCCGCAGATACATCACCTCACGGTAAGGCTCCGGGCATAAATGCAGTTTTTTCATCCATTCCACCCTGGCAGCCGCATCAAGCACATCCTGCTCTGCAGATTCCGCGGTTTGATCGTATTCTTCCAGGGTTTCAAAAGGCGGATGCTTTCGCTGCCAGGAACGCAGCTGATTTTTCGCAATGGCGCAGAGCCAGGTTGAAATCTGACACGATCCGTCAAACCGGTCAATACTCTTTACCGCCTGATAAAATGTTTCCTGAGTCAGTTCCTCGGCCATATCCTGATCATGAACCAGCGACAGCAGATACCGGTACACGATCTGCGCGTACTTCTGATAAATCTCATCCATCGGCTGCATTTTCCTCCTCTCCTGCGTTCTGTATATTAATGCAGATATCATTCGATTCGTTACATGATTTTTCAAAAAAATCCGAACAGTTACCATTATATATAATCCTGAATTCACAGGCAACGAAAAATACTGCCGATGGTTTCTTGTAATTACGTTTGTTTATTTCTATTATTCCTATTGACATTATAGGTATTTTGATATATAATTTACGCCACATTAAGGAAAACACGGAGGTTTTATATGTCTCATATGGAAAATCATACAGAAAATACTGTTGAAAACCCTGTCAATAAAAAGCGGCTGGTGGATACTTTTCTGAAGCTGGTATCCATCGACTCTGAATCCTACCATGAAAGGAAGATGGCCGATTTTCTGAAAAAAGAACTGAAATCCCTGGGGCTTCATGTAGAAGAAGATGATGCTGCCGAAAAACTGGCCGAACATTATGCCAGAACAGCCGGAAAAGGAAAAACAGGCGAAGAAGCAGAAAAGATCGACCCGGCAGGCAATCTGTGGACCTGTCTTCCAGGCAATCTGCCGTCGGAAGAGGAAAACCGGAAAAAAGCCCTTTTATTTTCTTCACATATGGATACTGTCTCCCCGGGAAACAACAAAAAAGCCGTAATCCATGAAGATGGAACGATTACTTCCGACGGCTCCACGGTGCTGGGAGCCGATGATGCCACGGGACTTGCGGAAATTCTGGAACTGATCCATATTCTGAAGGAATATAACATCCCCCACCCCGATATTGAAATTCTTTTTACTGCAGCGGAGGAACCTTACTGCCAGGGCAGCCGACTGTTTGATTTTCAGAAACTCCATGCCCGGACAGCATATGTGCTGGATCTGAGCGGACCAATAGGAACCGCTGCATATGCTGCCCCTTCCATTCTGTCCCTTTACATACGGGTACGGGGTAAAAGTGCTCACGCCGGCTTCAATCCGGAAGACGGCATCCACGCCATTCAGATTGCCTCCCAGGCCATTTCCCGACTGTCATTCGGTCATGTAGAGGCAGATACCACTGTGAATCTGGGAACCATAAGCGGAGGGGCCGGAAAAAACATCGTCCCCGAAGAAGTTTATCTGACCGGTGAAATACGCAGCATGAGCAGTGAAAAAGCAGAGTACTGGCTGAATCAGGTCACAGATGCTTTTCACCAGGCCGCAGAACAGGCAGGGGGCACCGCAGAAATCACCTGTGAAAAGGAATTCGACGCTTATCGTGACTGCCCGAAAGAGCCTGTTGTTCAGACTTTTGTAAAAGCCGCAGAAAACCTGAATCTCTCTGTCACACTGAGGGAAACCTTCGGCGGCAGCGACAACAACCATTTTAATTCCCACGGAATTCACGGACTTGTCATAGCCAATGCCATGAATCATAGCCATACCACACAGGAATGTACTCAGATAGACGAACTGGAACAAACCGTCAGACTGCTGCTGAAGATACTCCGCCAGACCATCTCCTGATTTGAATCTACAGCCAGGCAAGACAATAGTGAAAAAAGTGTGTTCAGAATACACAGGACAAGGCAGAGGACGCAGGGGAAAATCAACGGGATGACATCTGCCGCTGCAAAGAACAGAATTGTCTCCAGATAACCTGCGCCATTTTTGCCATCTTCAGAATCCCAATCGTTCCATGATACCTGCATAGCTTTTCTCATACCCTTCAAAACGCACTGCCTGCATGCCGAACTGTACTGCCGCGTCTACATTCTCCTGACGGTCATCAATAAACAGACAGCACTCCGGCGTCAGATTATACTTTTCGCACAGAAGCTGATAAATCTTCTGATCCGGTTTCATCAGCTTCACATCACAGGAAAATACGCCTCCATCCATATAAGGAAGAAAATCGATGGTCTGAGGCACTTTTTCCCGCAGTCTCCGGGAATAATTGGACAGATAATACACATGGAAACCGGCTTCTTTCAATTCTTTCACCCACGGAATCGCATAATCATACCGCTCGGAAATCAGTTCCAGATGATCCAGAATGTAACGGATCTGCTGTTCATACTCCGGGGCTGCTGCTGCCATCAGATTCATCAGCACTTCCTCATCCACAATGCCCCGATCCATTTCCTCCCAGTAACCGCGCCCCCAGATGGCATCCTCAACAATTGCAGCAGCCTCCCTGCCAAAAAAATTCTCCAGCTGCGGATGCCAGCCCTTCAGCACCATACCGATGTCAAAAACCACCGTATCGATGGAATGTGGTTCTCCCGACGATATATTGGATGGCGTATCAGACAGCATATCGCCGGACAGATCTGCTTCCATCGGCGTCCCTACCTCAATCAGATTTCCATCCGGGTCATAAAAGCGAATCACCTTCTGCCCCCAAGAATGAGTCATAAGCCGGTTTACATACTGAACCGGCGGGGTATATGCATCCAGCTTCTGTGCAAAAGCTTCAATATTGCGTTCTTCAAAATACAGTTCACAGGAATTGTTTTCGTGGATAACTTCCCTCCCCAGAAATTTTTTCCAGATTGATTTTTCCTGAAGCACCAGCCCCTCCGTCAGAATCGTATTTCCATCATTATCCACGATCACATCCAGCCCGAACAGATCATGATAAAATTTTTTCGACTGTTCCATATTTTTTACAACAATCAACACGTTTTTTAATCTCATTCCATTTCTCCTTCATCGTATCAGCATCCTGAATATCAGGTACCGGCATAGATGCCGAAATACTATCTACGGCACATCCTGCACTAATCCGGCTGCTGTCCGTCATGGGCCTTCCACTGACATTCCATCACCTGCAGATTGGAAAAAACCGCTTTAAACGATGAGTCCTCGGGAGAGCAGGCATAGATTCCAAAACGGATTTTCCCATCACCTTTATACATATGGCAGACACGCATCTGTTTAAATGTGATGCCGTCTTCCGAACATTCGATGCAGTAATCATCCTCCCGCCGGCTGAACCGATACCACATGGATTTCACTGAAGCATCAATCACCGTAGTTGCCCAGTCCGAATACCCATTATTGGTTACCACACTGCCCAGATGCTGGTATTCCTCGTTTTCGTACTCGATGGAAGCCTTCAGCCAGTTCTCACTGTCCAGATACATGACAATCCCGCACTGATCAAACCTGTGATGGCTTTGCTGAAAATCCGTTTTCACTACAAAGCTGAAATATTTTTCCTCCGTCTCCATCTGCAGAACCGGCGCATTGTCATTCCGAAAATGATAATATGTTCTCTGCCACAGATCCGTATGCGGCTTTGTCACAACCTCAATTCTGTCTTCTGCTATCTGACAGCTCTGAGGCTGCCTTGTCCACTCCAGTTCTGATAATTTTAAATTTCCAGAATTCATGATATTCATAGTCTCCTCCTCTGAACCATTACCTTTTTTCATCATCTTTTACATTCGCTTTGCAAAGCATCACTGCACCGGCCGCAATAGACATAATTCCTGCGTTTTTCATTTCATTATCCACCTGTTATTATATTTTCTGCTGTTCCTGCTGATATATATTCTATCACAAGTCAAAGTATTTTGCAACACTTTTCGAACATTTGTTTTTGTTTCCGCAAAATATCCGGATGACAAAACAGGGCTGCCGTACTGACTTTTCAGTCAGTACGGCAGCCCTGCTGTTGATTGCTGCGAATCTTTACATGAAATCAGAGCCGGCTTTGATTAAAATGAGACAATCCGCTGCATCCTGAACTGCCTATCTTAAATCATTTTCCACCGTTGAAACCGGCGCAATGTTGAACTGTTCCACAAGGAAATTCAATACATTGGGAGATACAAAGGCAGGAAGCGAAGGCCCCAGCTTGATATTTTTAATGCCCAGATGGAGCAGCGTCAGCAGAATGCTGACCGCTTTCTGCTCATACCATGAAAGAATGATAGTCAGGGGCAGTTCATTGACAGTGCATTCAAAAGCTTCTGCCAGTGCAGCAGCCACACGGATCGCGCTGTACGCATCGTTGCACTGTCCCATATCCATCAGTCTGGGAAGGCCGCCGATTGTTCCCAGGTCAAGATCGTTAAAACGATATTTACCGCAGGCAAGCGTAAGCACAATGCTGTCGTCAGGAGTATTTTTTACCAGTTCCGTATAATAATCACGGCCGGTCTTCCTTCCGTCACAGCCGCCGATCAGATAAAAACGTTTGATCGCGCCGGATTTCACTGCTTCTACCACTTTGTCTGCCACGGACAATACGGTTCCGTGTCCGAAGCCCGTCATAACCTTTGTACCGCCGTTGATGCCTGTCATGTGCTGATCTTCCCTGTATCCGCCAAGCTGCAGAGCCTTTTTGATAACCGGTGTAAAATCTCTGTCTTCACCGATATGGACCATTTCCGGATAAGCAACCGACTCTGTTGTAAAGACCCGGTCCGCATAGCCTGCTTTGGGCGGCATCAGGCAATTTGTAGTAAATACAACGGGAGCAGGAATCTCCGCAAATTCTTTCTGCTGATTCTGCCATGCGGTTCCGAAATTGCCTTTCAAATGCTTATATTTCTTCAATTCAGGATATGCGTGGGCCGGCAGCATCTCGCCGTGGGTATAAATGTTGATTCCACTGCCCTCGGTCTGCTCCAGCAGTACCTTCAGATCATAAAGATCATGGCCTGTGATGACAATGAAAGGGCCCTTTTCTACAGTCAATGGAACCTCTGTGGGAACCGGAGTTCCGAAGGTTTCCGTATTGGCCCGGTCCAGCAGCTCCATACATTTCAGATTGACTGCTCCTGTTTCCATTACAACGGGAAGCAGCTCATCCATCCCTCCGTCCATGGCAACTGCAGACAGTGCCTTATAGATAAAACGGTCCACATCCCCGTCATAATATCCAAGGACTTCCGCATGATATGCATATGCCGCCACGCCGCGGATTCCAAACAGAATCAGGGATTTCAGGGAACGGATATCCTCATCCGCATTCCAGAGAAGATTCATGTTGTAATCTTCTGCATTCCCCACCTTTTCTGCCAGTTCATGAACCTCATGGATCAGTTCTCCAAGTGCTTCATTATCAAAATTCACATTGGTAAGGGTTGCAAATAATCCTTTTATCACTACCCGGTACATCTGCCGTGTCATGAGCTCTTCTTTACCGCACACAGCTTCTGCAAGACCGATCAAAGCACCTGTCAGATCATCCTGCAGCCTGGCGGTATCTGCTTTTTTCCCGCACACGCCCGCAGCCCCGGTACACCCCGTACAACCTGCAGTCTGCTCGCACTGAAAACAAAACATCTTATTCTCCATCATAATTCCTCCAGATACATTTATTCTGCTGATTGATCAACTGTCAATCTGCGACTGATTTACTTTGCAAACCGGTTTGCTGCCGTTTGGAGCCGGCCGGATTTCCTGTTGTATCCTGCATCGGCTCTGAACAACTGCCCTTATTGTAATCTGTCAGCTAACTAAAGTATGTTGTATTTCCAACGAAACGGAAGAATTTTATGGAATTAAATGGTTCCTTTTACGATAACGGCAAGTTCCGACTCTCCGCCCGTTTCCAGCGCTGCACAGACAATCCCGGCAGCTTTTCGCTGCAGTGCAAAAAAATTGACCGCACGGTTAATAATGCAACTGATTAACCATGTGGTCAATAATATTTCAGAAGATGTTTTCACTTTGTAACGGTTTTTATTCCAGCCCAAACCGACGTTTCACAGCTTCCACAAGATAGTCTGCCGTTCCTTCCGTGCCCAGCATGCTGCTGTCGATCATGATTTCCTTGAATCTCTGATCATTGGGAAGAAATCCCGCATAATGCATATGATAATTATCCCGGGCTTCGTCTACTGCCTTGATCATCTTTTTAGCCACATCTTCTTCCAGATGCAGCTCTTCCACGCAGTTTTTTACCCGGACTTTATACGGTGCGTAAATGTATATCCGAAGTACATTGGGTTCATCGGCAAGAATGAAATCCGAGCAGCGTCCCACAATAATGCAGGATTCCCGTTCCACAAGAAATCTGATGATATTTTCCTGTGCCGTAAACAGCTTGTTCTGCAGATCATGAGATTCATGGTAACCGCGCCATTTAACGTTACCAGATCAAGTGCATTGGCAATCTCTTCCGGAGACATCATCTGGGCAATATGGATTCCATGATCAAGAATCATCATCATATTTCCATTTCCCAGAGGATACCAGGGATCAGACATGGAATCCTGTGCAAAGCAGACGTTGATTCCATTATCATTCAGTTCCTTTACCCGTGTCAGTCCACGGCGTTTGGGGTAGGTATCCTGACGGCCTTCCAGATAAATATTCTCTGTAGGACAGGAAATAAAATTGATTCCGGATTTTTTGAGAAGCTTCATCATCCGGAAAGCATAACTGTTGTCAGCGGAACCGAAAGAGCAGGTATGACTGGCAGTCGTTTTCATCCCGATTCCTTCCATCAATACCAGTGCATTCAGAAGTTCCAGAAAACGGCTCTGGGTATCATCTGTTTCATCACAATGAACATCGATCAGCCTGTCATATTTTAATGCCAGTTCCACAGTTTTGTGAATCGATTTTTCGCCGAATTCTCTGGCCAGCTCAAAATGAGGAATCGCTCCGACGCAGTCCGCTCCCATTTTCAGACCTTCTTCAACCAGCTCCGCACCGCCTTTATAAGCATACATGCCTTCCTGCGGAAATGCAACTATCTGCAGATCCAGAATATCCTTTACCTCCTCCCGCACCTCCAGTGCTGCTTTCAGGCCGGTAAAAGTCGGATCGGTCACATCAATATGAGTACGAATCGCCTGAACTCCTTGAAGCATTTCCTTTCGAATCCCTTTATAGATTCTTTCCTTCATCTGCTCCACAGTTATATTTCCCTTGGACTCACTCCAGCGCTGAATTCCCTCAAACAATGTACCGGAATCATTCTGTTCTCCCATGTCTGCTGTAAATACATAGTCCAGATGAAGATGCGATTCCGAAATTGCAGAAAATATGGTACACTGAAACCATGATATACGACAGTGTCCCATAAGTCTGACACAAGCAGTACCATCGGACGGTCAAACAGCAGGACAGCTGCAATACCGCCCTGAAGAATTGGAGGATTTACATGTACAGTGACGCATTTTGTAAAGTATACAATGAATTTGGATGGAACTATTTTCCCGAGGCCTTCGGTCCTCAGCTTTTAAAATGGATCGAACAGAATCATCTGACAGTCCGTACCAGCCTGGATCTGGCCTGCGGAACCGGAATTTTATGCCAGATTCTGCACGAAAACGGCATCGATGCCTCCGGCATGGACTTTTCCGAAGGCATGATTGCCATTGCAAAAGAACGCAGTCCGCAGATTCACTACGAAATCGCGGATATGATCCAGTACCGGCCGGACCGGAAATTCGACCTGGTGACCTGCACCGGTGACGCACTGAATCATATCATCGATCTGAAGGATGTGGAACAGATTTTCAAAAATGTATACGGTTATCTGAATGAAGGCGGCCATTTTATCTTTGATATCCTCAATGAAGACACAGTTTCTCCCGAAGAAGCCATCGACCTGGATTTCAGTGAGGAAATCAAGGCAAAGTTCTCCGTTTCCCAGAACGAACAGGGCATCGTCAATCTGAAAACAAAGGTATTTGAAAACGGCGAATTTCAATTTGAGGAAAATATCACGGAAACCGTCCACGACCCGGAAGTGATCTGCCAACTGCTCCGCCAAAACGGATTCAGCATTCTCCGGTGCGGTGACCGTCTGATGGATGACGGCGAGAAGCACGGTACTACATGGTTTATCATCGCCGGAAAATAGCACAATAACCGCTCTGTTTTTGGACAATTATATGATTTTATTACAAAAATTATTTTCAAACAGACAAATATTCGGTATAATAAAGATATATTTTTTGTAATATTCAGTTTTTGAATGTTTCACAAGAAAAGGAGGGGTTTTATATGTTAACAGCAAAACAGAATATGCAGGAAGTGATCCGCGGCGGAAAACCGGAACGTTTTGTCAATCAGTACGAAGCAATCACACTGATGTTCCATCCGTACATGATGCATGCCAATTCACTTCTCCAGCCCGGTGCTGAAAATGTGGTAAATGCATGGGGCGTTACCAATTCGTTCCCCATCGGCACTCCGGGTGCATTTCCGGTACATACACCGGAAAAGATTGTTGTAAAGGACATTGAACACTGGCGCGACTACGTTCACGCACCGTCTCTGAAATTTTCCCAGGAGGAGTGGGATACCTTCAAAGCACAGTACGATGCGGTAGACGGTACGCAGACCTACAAGGCAGCTTTCATTGCACCCGGCCTGTTCGAACAGTCCCACCATCTGTGCGAAATCCAGAATGCACTGATTTATTACATCACCAACCCGGATGAGATGCACGATCTGATCAAATACCTCACCGAATGGGAATTGGAACTGGCTGACGGCATCTGTTCTCATCTGCATCCCGATGCAATCTTCCATCACGACGACTGGGGCGGAGAACTGAGTACTTTCATGAGTCCCGATATGTTCGCTGAATTTTTCCTTGACGCTTACAAGGAAATTTACAAGTATTACCATGATCACGGTGTTGAACTGGTGATTCATCACGCAGACAGCTACGCAGCAACGCTGGTTCCCTACATGATCGAAATGGGCATCGATATCTGGCAGGGCTGCATGGAATCCAACAACGTACCCGAGCTGATTAAAAAATACGGCGGCAAAATCAGTTTTATGGGAGATATCGACAACAAATCCATGGATTTCCAGGGCTGGACACGGGAAGACTGTGCCAGAGCCGCACGCCGCGCCTGTGAGGAATGCGGAAACAAGTATTTCATCCCCTGTATCACCCAGGGCGGTCCCGGCTCTGTTTACCCCGGCGCTTATGCCGTTCTCTGTGAAGAAATCGATAAACTCAGCGTAGAAAAATTCGGCATCAAACAGGAAGAAATCACACGCCTGCCCTGGCAGATCCTGTTCTAAGACACATTTTCTGCAGGTTTGATGATTATGTCGAATTTTGAGTCTTACCATATCTTATAATCTCAAACTGTCAAATCAGCCCTCCGGCAGCAGGACACTGAAGATTTACATCTTTACACGCATCTGCGTCCTATCCTCTGTCGAAGGGCTTCTATATGAGCGTCTCCTTATTCATTTCCTTAATCTCTTCCCTTTAATCCCACGGCCGTTTTTATCCATGCTTTATAATTCTTTCAGGTACTTCGGAGGCACACAATCCGTCAGCCACACATCATTATCCGACAGGTAAAATGTAATTCCGTCAGCTGCCATTGCACCTGCATCCACTTCAAGAATCACCGGTTTTCCCTGTGATTTCCTTCTTTGTGCAACTTTCATTGCTGTCGAAATATCCCATGTCAGATGCACATGCTGGCGCGACATGGGTTTTAGTCCTTCCGTCATAATTGAATCCAGAAATGCCGTTATCGTTCCATGATACAGAACCGCCGGCGGATCTATTTTGCGGAAATCCATTTCCAGCCATGGAATGGAATGTCCCTGCCGGCATCGGATCATCAGGTCCGCTCCTTCTTTTTTTAATCCATATCATCATGCGCCTTATAATAATTATCATGTTTGATAACCGTTACATTATCACTAAACTGTGCCGCAATCTGACTGGTCAGCGTCGTTTTTCCGCTCCCGGACCCGCCGGCAATTCCGATAATCAGGTTTTCACTCACTCGGTTTCCCTGCCACTCAAAATGTGTTTAAATATACTTAACACATCGAGAAATTGAAGTCCTCGCGGATACTTCTTACTGTTTCGTAGTGTATGCTTTTGCGGTTACGCGTAACACGCTACTTACA
>JALFLM010000019.1 GCA_022774705.1 Lachnospiraceae bacterium
GATGAGATGGGACATCAGGGAAGCGTTGAGAAAAAAGTAAAATCTATAGAGTATCTGGATGAACGCGTTATCGGAGCGGTAAAAAAGGGCCTGGAGGATGCAGGGGTTGATTTTCGTATGCTGGTAATGCCGGACCATCCCACACCGATCTGGTGCCGTACGCACACATCTGATCCTGTTCCCTATATGATTTATGACAGCACAAAAGATATGGGAAGCGGATTGCTGTACACCGAAAAAGAAGCGAAAAAATCCGGTCGGGAAGAGCGGGAAGGATATCGTTTGATTGAAAAACTGCTTCAGATATAAAACGGATAAAAATGATAAAACAGGGTGATGGCGCAAACGTGTAATCATGTAATCAGAGGGAAGGAAAAGTTAAAATAAGTAAAAGTAAGTAAAAGTAAGTAAAAGGAGCAGCTATACCGATGGCTGCTTCTTTTTTATAAAAAAGATATGTTTTATATACAGCCAGACAGGAAATTACTGCAAAAGTTCAGTGGCTCGGAATGCACATGACTGCGTGTCTTTTAAAAACAAAGGACAAAATAATAGTTTTGAACAGGTCAGATTTTTACAAAAAAAATCAGTTGATTTTCCTTGCGTTTTTGTGAAAGAATTGATATTCTTCTATTATAATTATCAAAATGCATGGGAGAAGAGTATGGATCATACACTGGAATTAATAAAACAGATGGCAAAAGGACTTGCCAAACAATTTGGATCGGATTGTGAAATTGTTATACATGATTTAAAGGAGGATATAGAACATTCGGTGGTGTATATTGTCAATGGGCATGTGACGAAGCGCCGTATTGGAGATGGTCCTTCAAGAGCGGTTCTGAATGCAATTGATATGATGGAGAACAATCCGGATGGATTAAAAGATCATCTGGCGTATCTGACCAAAACCGCAAGTGGAAAAATTTTAAAGTCAAGTACTATGTATATCCGTGATGAAAGCGGTGAAGTAAGGTATTTATTTGCTATTAATTACGATATTTCCGGGCTTTTGTTTATTGATAAGTCGATAAAAACACTGATTGAAACGGAATCGGAAATTGACAGAACTCCGGAACCAATCATCAACAATGTTCAGGATCTGCTGAATCTTCTGATTCAGCAGTCGGTTGATCTGATTGGAAAACCGGTGGCTCTGATGAATAAGGAAGACAAGATGGAGGCGATTCGGTTTTTGAATGATAAAGGGGCTTTTCTTATCACCAAATCCGGTGATAAGGTTTCAAAATATTTTGGGATTTCAAAATACACACTGTACAATTATATTGATCTGAAAAAGAAAAACGGTCAGAAAACAGAAACGGAATAATTTTTAAAGTACCGGGGAAGGGGAATTGATATGCGGGGAGATACAGATTATGGAACGGAAAAAGTGAAACGGACAGGGCTGGTTTGCGGACGCTTTCAGGTGTTTCATAATGATCATCTGAAATATGTTATGGAGGCTGCAAAACGCTGCGATTACCTTGTGGTTGGAATCACATCTCCGGATCCATCTCTGTCTCCGGCCGAGTCTGCAGACATGAATCGAGGGAAGAAGGCCTCCAATCCATGTACTTATTATGAACGGATGAAGATGGTGCAACTGGCATTGAAAGGCGCCGGACTTTCTGATGAGAAATTTGACATCGTCCCTTTCCCCATCGGAAGACCGGAATTGATAAGATACTATGTTCCGAAATATATTACATGCTATATTACCATTTATGATGCATGGGGGGAAAGTAAAAAAGAGCGTCTGGAAAGTCTGGGATATGAGGTCCGGGTTCTGTGGCATGTCAGTCCGGAAAAAAAAGGAATATCTGCCAGCGAAATCCGCACTGCCATTACACTGGGCAGCGAATGGAAACATCTGGTGCCCAAAGAGGTATATGAGTACATGGTGCAGTGCGGAATCGATGAAAGAATCCGTAGTCTGAAAACTTGATAATAACGCATCGTTTTCCGGGGCAGTGCGGATAAAAGCACATGCAGGATAACTTAAATGCCTGTACAGAACAAACAGGAGCTGAAAAGACGAATTAAAGTAGTTTTTTCAGCTCTTTTAATACGCCGTTGTTTGAATAGGTGTCTGCAATAAAGGATGCTTCGCGTTTTACTTCCTCTCTGGCGTTGGCGACGGCATAGCTGTATCCGGCCTGATGAAGCATGGAGATGTCGTTCATATTGTCTCCGAAAACCATGGTTTCTTCCGGAGAAATTCCCAGATGCTTCTGAAGTACTTTCAGGGCGTTGCCTTTGCTGGTATCGGGTGAAAGGCAGTCGATCCACTGTATGCCGGAACTGGCTATCTGGAATCGATCTCTCCATTTGGGAATCAGCGTCCGGCTGCAGATCCCTTCTGCATCACTATCATGGAAAAGCGATATTTTAACAGCCTGGTCAAGTGGAACCTGATTCAGGGAATCCAGATTTTCCACATCAAACTGATAAGAATTTTTCAGAAGGCGGTACATGGGTGTATCGCCGGTTTCTGTATAGGTGAGATCCGGTGTAGCAATCAGACGGTCAAGTTCCGTACAGCTGCGACAGTCATCCAGAAATTCGCAGATATATTCCCGGGGCAGGGGTTCAATATGGTAAACTTCTGCATTGCTTCGGAGGACACCGCCGCCTTCTGCAATATAAAGAAGCCGGTCGGAAACAGGACGGAACATCCGGCGTACACTGGTGTATTGGCGTCCGCTGGCAATACACATAGTAATGCCTTTTTCACACAGGCGGGAAATAACATCATAATATTCAGGATTAATATCGGGGGAACCGTCTTTTACAAGGGTTCCGTCCACATCGGTTGCAATTAAACGGATCATGGAGTTCTCCTTTTATGGTATTCTGTTCCGCGTACAGGCGGAAATGTTTTTTGGTCATGGAAAGGATACAATATAAGTGAAAAAAAAGCAACCGGTTTTAAACAGCGGAGCTCCGACTGAATTCTTTCGATTGAAATCACAGTATCTTCTATCCTCATCCCATTTTTAACCAATTCTTAACGTAAAAACCAGTACAACCCCTGTAATTACCGTATTTTTAAAGACAATGACTACACTATGACAGACCGGGTTTTACTACTGCTGTCATTGTCCTGATCAGGCAGCTGGTCAGACAAGAACTGATTCAATTTATCTGTTGTTTCATGTGACCGGCTTTTATCCAGGTGGGTGTATATTCCCAGTGTCATGTTTACGCTGGCATGGCCGAGCAGTCTGGCAGCATCCTTTACATCCACACCGGCATAATACAGAGTGGTTGCAAAGTTGTGCCGGAAGTAATGCGGGCTGATCCCCTGCATCGGGTCCAGCAGATTAATAACATCCGGCCCGTTGCCTGCCTTTATCCGTTCAATTGCGGTTTCATTCAGCTTTTTATAAATAGAGTTCCACAAAACCCGCGTTTCATAATCATTTTTAACCTTTGTACCGTCCTTACCAACGAAAAGGTATTCCGTATCAATCGACTTCATATACTGCTTCAAATCCGGCAATAATGCGTCAAGAACGGGAAGCTCACGAAATCCGGACGCAGATTTCGGCTCACTGATTTCCGTACTGGAGCCGTAATACTTCACCGCCTTGTTTACCTGAATCTGTTTCCGGCGCAGGTTTACATCAGCTTTTGTCAGGGCGAATACTTCCCCCCTACGCATACCGGTATACAGCAGCAGAGATATATAACAGCGCTCTTCCAAAGTTAAATCGGCAGCAGCGATACAGTCCAGTTCAAACCGGGTCAGCTGTCTCCTCTCCTGCTTTGGCGGTTCAGACGGCAGTTTAATATTGCGAGTGGGATTCCGCAAGATAATTTCATCATCAATTGCACAATCAAAAATCTGTGTAAAAGTTGTCAGCATAAATTCCTGTGTCGGGTAATGACCGGCTGACTCATTAAGCTGCAGCAGGATATCAGATTTCCGGATATCCTTTACTGCCATATCTCCGATGATATTGGTGTGGTTCCGAAGTACGTTTTCGTACATTCTCTTGGTATTCGCGGCCTTTTCCTGCTTGGTCAGGTCAAACCATTTCAGACCGTATTCCGAAAATGTAATGTGGTTCGGTTTCAATCCTGCGGCCAGTTCTGCCTTGAAATCACTCACTTTTTTATCCAGTTCCGCATGGGTTTTCCCGTAAAATACCTTTCTGATCGGTTTGCCGGTTTCCGGGTCACGGCCAATCTGAATAGATTCTTGAAATCTTCCGTCTGCACGTTTGGTTCTCTTTTTCCTTGCCATAATGTTTTTCCTTTCGATAAATTATTATCAGTTTCAGGGTTGCAGTCAGCACATGTATGTCAAGGGCAATTTGTTGTTATTTTCTATTCTTCGTTTTCAGAATCAGGATCAGGGGCTGTGTATTTCTCCAGCTGGGATAAATCCTTTGCATAATCGAGAAGCTTTTGTTTTCCTTCAGAATTCAGTTTGCTGTAGTATTGCTGGAATTCTGGGGAAAGTTCTTTAAAGACGAGATTATTATTCAACAGCCGAATTATTTGGTCGATTTTTTCAGTAAGTTCCGTTTTCTTATCAGTTTCCGTATCATCATATTTTTCAAGATTATCAGAACTTTGTTTTTGTGTGGAGTCAGATTCAGTTACATCGCTACATAATAATTCAACTGGAATGCCTAGAACGGACGCGAGATTGCTCATGTATCCTTGCTCTGGAGTTTTATGGTAAGCTTCAATAAGATGCAATTCTAAATTAATTGATTTTACATCTTCTTCATACGCTGAATCATCCGTGCTAACATTTTCGTCCGTACATTCTGAATATATGTCAGATACTATTTTCTCTGCAAGAGTTTCAGTTGAGTATCCTGAACAAAGCCGAAAAACTGTTATTCTCTGTCCGACAGACAAAGACATGATATATTCTGCCTGTTGTGTTAGCAATTCATCTATGCTTGAGAAGCACTGAACAGGTATGTTCAATGCTTTTGCTATTTGATTTAATACATTGTACTTAGCTCGACTGTTTCCTGCTTCATATCGTTGAATTGTTCTTACTTGTATGCCAGATTTGTTAGCTAAATCAAGTTGAGTCATTCCCTTTTCTTTTCTGAAAAATTTAATTTTTTCACCTATATTCATAGCTTTATATGCACTCCTTATGTTAAATAACTTAAATTTGCGTTATCAAAGAAAGTATATCATAGATGAACAAAATATAACAGAAAAAATATTTTATTAATTTTAAATTGCACTTGACAACACCAAAACTGTCGGTTATTATTGTAACATAAGAACGACAAAAAAACAATATAAAGCGACAAAACAAAAAATATTTAAATTATAAGAAAGAGAGATGATAAAATATTGAAAATCAATGCTGAAAAATTGCGTATTGTCATGTCAGATTGCCAAATGGGTACAAAAGAATTGGCAACTGTAACAGGCATATGCGAGTCAACAATCAAAAGAGCATACAGGGGTGGGGAGATGCGTTCTACCACCATCGGCAAGATTGCCGCCGCTCTGGGTGTACCTGCTGAGTCCTTGATTCTGGACGAGAAAGCAGAGCAGAAGAAAGCAGAAGCAGAGCGTTCCGAACTCTTGCTGAAATATGCAGAATTGTCAGAAAAGCAGCAGGAGCTTTCCGAAAAAGGCTTGACATTTGCGGCCGACATGCTGGGGAAGGAATTGAAAGCTATACAGGAAAAATTGGGATAATTGAGAAAATATTATCAAAATACAGAAGGGGAAAAATGAAAAATCAAGTTGTCCGTGCGAATAAATAACAGGAGCGTGATTTTTCGTAGTGAAAATTTATTGTAACTTTGATAACCATTTTTATACATCGAAACCGAGTAACTTACCTGCTGTGCAGTCGGAGCTTTCTGTTCCCACGGAAATCGAG
>JALFLM010000107.1 GCA_022774705.1 Lachnospiraceae bacterium
TGAGAAAGGAGCCTCTTGATCATGTGCTTTTTTATGGTCCGCCGGGACTGGGAAAGACAACTCTGGCGGGGATTATTGCCAATGAGATGGGAAGCCATCTGAAGATTACTTCAGGTCCCACCATTGAAAAACCGGGTGAGATGGCAGCCATACTGAACAGCCTGGCCGAAGGGGATGTTCTGTTTGTGGATGAAATCCACCGGCTGAATCGGCAGGTGGAGGAAGTTCTTTACCCGGCTATGGAGGATTTTGCCATCGATATCATGATCGGAAAGGGACCAACGGCGCGGTCCGTGCGGCTGAATCTGCCGCATTTTACACTGGTGGGCGCTACGACGCGGGCCGGTATGCTGACGGCTCCTCTGCGGGACCGCTTTGGTCTGGTTACCCGGCTGGAATACTATACGCCGGAAGAACTGGAACAGATCATCATGCGTTCCGCTCAGGTACTGCAGGTGGAGATCAATGACAGAGGAGCAGCGGAGATTGCCCGACGCTCCAGAGGGACGCCACGTCTGGCAAACCGTTTTCTGAAACGGGTGCGGGATTTCGCACAGGTCCGTTACGATGGCGTTATTACCGAACAGGTGGCTGTGACAGCTCTGGATCTGCTGGCGGTAGATACGCTGGGGCTGGATCAGAATGACAGAAATATTCTTCTTACAATTATTGAAAAATTTGACGGAGGACCGGTGGGGCTGGATACACTGGCTGCGGCTGTGGGTGAAGACAGCGGTACCATGGAGGATGTATACGAGCCCTACCTGCTGCAGAACGGACTGCTGAACCGGACGCCCAGAGGGCGGATGGCAACTCCTGCAGCTTACAGACATCTGGGTCTTCAGGAACCGATTGGATAAACAGAGTGCAATACAGAACAGAAAGGGGTGCAGATATGGATACCCGGAATACAGTTGAGATTGTTATCAACGGCAGAAAATACAGACTGAGCGGCAATGAAAGTCCTGCGTACATGCAGAAGGTGGCGGAGTATATTAACGGAATGTATGAGAAACTGCGGGCTCTGCCGGGATTTACCGGACGAAGTCATGATTATCAGACCATGATGATGTATCTGAATCTGGCGGATGAATATCTGAAAAAAAGCGGATGGACCGAGGAAAAACAGGCGGCTGTGGATACAAAGGCAGCAGAAGATATTTACCGTCTGAAGATGGAACTGGTGGAAGCAAGAAAGCAGGCAGAGGCAGCGGAAGCGTCGCGCAGTGAGGAGACGCTTTCCCTGAAACGGCAGCTGGAGGTTGTGCTGGAGGAAAAGAAACGTCTGGCAGACAGAGACAGGGATTTCTCGGTCAGAATTTCCGGCATGGAAAAAGAGGCAGACAGCTATAAGACGGAGATTTCCATATTAAAAAGAAAGATATCTGATTATGTAAAAAATGCGGAGCAGGTGGATAAACAGCTTAAGGAGGCTGCTGCCAGGGAACGGGAAGAAAAGCTGTTGAGAAACAAGTATGAGACCCAGCTTTCGAGACAGAAGGCCGATTACGAAGCCAGACTGGACGGTCTGCAGAAGCAGCTGGAAGACGTACAAAGCAAGGAGAATGAGAAAATTGCCGCTTTCGAGGAACAGATGACCGGTGAGCGGGAGGAACAGGCCCGTGAGCTGGCAGCCCTGCAGGAAAAGATGAATCTGGAGAAGAGCGTGCAGGAGGAAAAACTGGCGGCTGCCCGTAAACAGCTGTCCGCCCTTCAGTCAGATCATGAAACGAGAGCTGCGGAGATGCAGAAGCAGCTTGCAGCCATGAAAGCCGGTTACGAAGTGAAGCTGGAAGCATTTCAGAAGCAGTTTGACCAGCAGGAGGCGGATCACGAGAATCAGCTGGTGGAAATGCGGGCGGAATACGAGAACCGTATCTCCTCCATGAAACCCGGCTATGAAAATCTGCTGACAGAGCAGGAGAGCGAATATGAGGCGAAGCTGACAGAGCAGGAGAGCGAATATGAGGCGAAGCTGGCAGAGCAGGAGAGCGAATATGAGGCGAAGCTGGCAGAGCAGAAAGAAAGCTATGAAGCCCGTCTGGCGGAGCAGGAGAAGGCGATTCGGGGACATTTCGCACAGGAAAAGGCGGAGTTGTTCCGGGAGAATGGTGAGCTCATGAAAGAAAAACGCCAGCTGCAGCAGAAAGTTAAGGAACTGACTGATAAGATAAAGGACAGCGAAAATGATATGATTGAATACCTGGATCTGATCGATGAGAAAGATAAGGAGATTGCCAGTCTGAAATTCAGGCTGCAGGAGGAGCATTATGAATAACTGCAGAAAGAAGGGTCTGGAACTTCTTGCGCCGGGCGGTTCCGTTGCCGGTGTAAAAGCGGCTTTTCAGGCGGGAGCGGACGCTGTATATATGGGCGGAAGCCGTTTTTCGGCCAGGGCTTATGCGGAAAGTGCGTCGGAAACGGATTCTCTGGAGCAGGCTCTGGATTATGCTCACCTGCACGGAAAAAAGCTGTATCTTACGCTGAATACGCTGCTTAAGCAGCAGGAACTGGAGCAGGAACTGTACTGTTACGTGGCGCCTCTTTATGAGCGCGGTGTTGATGCAGTTCTGGTACAGGATCTGGGTGTGCTGTCATTTCTGAGGCAGGAATTCCCGGATCTTCCCCTGCATGCCAGCACCCAGATGACGGTCACCAGCGCATCCGCCGCGGTTATGCTGAAAAATATGGGAATTGCCAGAGTGGTGGCGGCCAGGGAACTGAATCTGAAGGAACTGGCTCGGATTTACAGAGAAACAGGGATGGAACTGGAAGCTTTTGTACATGGCGCCATCTGCTACTGCTATTCCGGTCAGTGTCTGTATTCAGGCGTGATCGGCGGAAGGAGCGGAAACCGGGGGCGTTGTGCCCAGCCCTGCCGCCTTCCCTGTTCTGCTTTCGATACATCTGGAAAACAGCTGAATAAAAAATCCGATTCCTATCTGCTCAGCCTGAAGGATATGTGCACTCTGGAAGCGCTGCCTGACATGGCAGAGGCCGGAGTGATGTCCTTTAAAATAGAGGGACGTATGAAAAGTCCACTGTATACAGCGGGGGTTGTGAGTATTTACCGGAAATATCTTGACCGGTATCTGGAGCACGGCCGGACAGACTGGAAGGTGGAGCAGAAGGACCTTTATGCGTTGTCACAGTATTTTGACCGGGGCGGTTTTACCGCTCATTATCTGACCGGACACAACGGACGGGAAATGATGGCATTAAAAGAAAAAGCGAAGCTTCGCAGACCGGACCCGGAGCTGATGAAGGAAACAGAAAAGAAATATCTGGGACAGGAATTGAAAGAAAAAATTAGCGGAACTGTAACAATATGTACAGGGGAATATGCTAACATGAGTCTTGAATGCGGGCCGGTACAGGTCTGTGCAGAAAGCCGTGAAGCGGCGGAACCTGCCGTGAAGCGCCCGCTTACGGAGGCGGATGTGAGGAAACAGTTTTCAAAGACAGGCGGTACCCCTTTTCATCTGGATGATCTTAAGGTAATCCTGTCGGAGGATGCATTTATGCCGGTTCAGGCCATGAATGAACTGCGAAGAGATGCTCTGGAAAAGCTGGAGACAGCGCTTATCGGCCGGTATCACCGGAAAGTTCCTGAGCGGCCTGAAGCCGGAAAAACATCAGATACGGCAGATCGTGTTCCGGGAAGGCTGTCCGGTTCTTCAGAGAATGCCGCAGCCGGTCCGGCAGAGGTCCTGCCGGAAAAACAGGCGGACCGACGTCCGGCTGTGGCCGTACAGATTGCTGATCTGCGCTATCTTCAGCCGGTACTTGACAACCGTCATGTGGACTGTGTCTATCTGGACAGTGCAGGCGTACAGATAGACCTGCTGGGGCAGATTGCTGCCTGCTGCCATGAGAAAGGAAAAAAACTGTTTCTGACGGCTCCCCGGATCTGGAGAGAGCCGGCAATCAGGGAATGGAATGAACAGTATGAGCTGCTGCTTCATTCATCGATTGACGGCATGACAGCGGGATCGCTGGATGTACTGCAGGAGCTGATCAGGCGCGGCTGGCCGCTTCCTGTGGTGATCGATCATACGCTGTACAGCTGGAACCGGGAAGCGAAAAAGCAGATTAATCTGCTTCCGGGCGTGGAAAAACTGGATATTCTGCGTCTTACGGCACCTTTGGAGCTGAATGAAAAGGAACTGGCGGACCGGGGATGTGACGATTCGGAACTGATGATTTACGGGTATCTGCCCATGATGGTTACGGCGGGCTGCATCCGCAGGACGACAGGCTGCTGCAGTCACAGCAAAGAGCCGGTGATCCTCAGGGACCGGAAAGGAATTTCATTTACTGCAGACTGCTGCTGTAAATACTGCTATAATATCATTTACAATTCCCTGCCCTGCTATCTGCTGGACAAAAAGGAAGAGATCGCACGGCTCAATCCGGCTGCGATCCGGCTGTCCTTTACAGTGGAGACTGAAAAGCAGGTAAAGGCTGTTCTTGCGGATCTGGACCGGTTTATGGATTCCCGGTGCGGGGGCGCTGAGAAGGCCGGACAGCCTGCATTCCCTGTGACAAGGGGACATTTTACGAGAGGAGTATTGTGACATGCTCAATTTGATGGTCAGAATTTCGCGGTATGTGATTACGGTACTGATCGTACTGTATACGCTGCTGGATTTCTACTATTTTTCAAAGAAGACGGAACGGGGCAAAAACAGTGTGGTCAGCGTACAGGCATTTCTGATGTATGTGCTGCAGTTCCTCATGAGTGTGATTCTGTTTTCCTATTATGAGGATGTTTCCATTCTGGTTTTTTACATTGTTGCTCTGCTGGTGTTTGTATTATACCAGAAGATTTATCCTGCCATCTACAGGCGGGCGGACCGGCATCTGCTGAACAATGTTATGTTTCTTGTTATGCTGGGACTGACGATCCAGGCGCGGCTGAAGGTTAATAAAGCCTATAAGCAGCTGCTTCTGCTGATTATCGCAGCCATTATCACTCTGGTGGTGCCCAAGATCCTGGATAACGGCAGGCGGTATCTGTACCGCTATACCTGGTTTTACGGTATCGGCGGTCTGGCGGCTCTGGCAGCTATTATGGTAGTGGGACGTACCGAGTACGGTGCAAGGCTTTCCTTTGGGATTGCAGGATTTTCCATTCAGCCGTCGGAATTTGTAAAGATTACCCTGGTACTGTTTGTGGCGGGGATGTATCACCGGAGTCTTCAGTTTAAGCAGATTGTGATTACAACGGCGGTGGCGGCGGCTCATGTGCTGGTGCTGGTTGTTTCGAAGGACCTTGGTACTGCATTGATCTATTTTATTGCTTACGTATTCATGCTGTACGTGGCTACGGAGAAATTCATCTATGTTCTGGCCGGGTTCGGCTGCGGAGGCATTGCTGCGGTGGCAGCTTATTTTCTGTTCAGCCACGTGAGGGTCCGCGTTAATGTGTGGCTGAATCCTTGGGCGGATATTACCCGCAGCGGCTGGCAGATTGTTCAGTCTCTGTTCGGAATCGGAACGGGAAGCTGGCTGGGCATGGGCCTGACGGGAGGAACGCCCGGTGTCATACCGGTGGCGGAAAAGGACTTCATTTTTGCTGCCATGTGTGAGGAACTGGGAATTATTACAGGATGCTGCCTTCTGTTTATCTATCTGGGGATTCTGGTTCGTTTCCTGTGGATATCCACATGGATGAAGCAGATGTTTTACAAGATTACAGCTTTCGGACTGGCCTGCGTTTTCGGCTTTCAGGTTCTGATCAATGTGGCAGGCGTCATCAAACTGGTTCCCCTTACCGGTATTACGCTGCCGTTTATCAGCTACGGAGGAAGTTCGCTGCTGAGTACATTTTTCATATTCGGTATATTTGAAGGTCTTTATATGAACAAACTGCGGGAAGACGAACGTCTCAGAAGAGAAAAGGCGGAGCTGGCTGCCAGAAAGGCTTCCAGAGAATCCGCAGCGCGCAAAGCACAGATAAAGATGGAGGACTGGTAAGGAGGAACAGATGGAACAGGAAAAGGATCTGAAAAACAATAAAGTCGGGAAAGAGAAGAAAGCGAAGAAGAGAATTAACGGTTATATTCTTGGCATGGTATATCTTTTTATTCTGCTGTTTGCAGGTCTTGCAGGATATCTGTGTTATTTTACCTGGAAAGAGGCTCCTGATATGGTGAACAGTCCCTATAACGGACGTCTTGAGAAGCTCAATGAGACCTGTGTCCGCGGCGAGATCGTGTCTGCAGACGGTAGAACACTGGCTGTTTCCAGACTGAACGACGATGGGGAGGAGTCCCGCAGCTATCCTTTTGGCCGGGTATTTTCCCATGTGATCGGGTATACCAGTGTGGGTGAAGCCGGTATGGAATCATCGGCCAATTATTATCTGCTGAATTCCCATGAATCGAAGATCAATAAACTGTACAAGGAACTGACAGATAAAAAGGCCACGGGAGATACGGTGTATACCACACTGAATTCTGATCTGCAGCAGATCATTTATGATGCTATGGAAGGATATCAGGGAGCCTGCGTTGTTCTTGAGCCTTCCACCGGGAAGATTCTGGCCATGGTTTCAAAACCGGATTTTGATCCCAATACACTGGAAGAGGACTATGCCAGCCTGGTATCGGATTCCTCCAATTCGAATCTGGTAAACCGGGCGACCCAGGGACTGTATTCTCCGGGTTCCACGTTCAAGATCGTGACAGCACTTGCCTTTCTTGAACAGCATCCCGGTGACTGGCAGGATTATACCTATAACTGCCAGGGCTCCATTACCCTTGATGGTAAGACGATACGATGTTCTCACGGCAATTCTCACGGAACCGTCGATCTGAAAAAAGCATTTGAGCTGTCCTGCAACGGAGCATTTATCAATCTGGGAGTATCGCTGGATCTGAATGATTTCCGTAAAACTGCAGAACGTCTGCAGTTCAACCAGAAACTGTCCACCGGATTTTCCGCAGCCTCCGGCAGGTTTTCTCTGGATGGAGATTCATCTCTCTGGGATGTGATGCAGACCTCCTTCGGACAGGGCAGTACGCTGGTGACACCGCTTCAGAATGCCATGATCACGGCGGCGGTGGCCAACGGCGGTATTATGATGAAACCTTATTATCTGGACAAGGTTGTCAGCGTGGACGGAACGGAAGTTGAAGCCTTCGGGCCGGAGAGTCTGGGATCGGTGATGACAGCAGAGCAGGCTTCTATCCTCGGGGAGATGATGACAGGAGTTGTCAATGAAGGTACGGCAAAGATTCTTCAGTCAGATCATTATCAGGCAGCAGCCAAAACCGGTTCTGCCCAGACGGACAGTGACAAGGAAACGGATGCATGTCTTACGGCTTATGCACCTGCAGATGACCCGCAGGTTGTGGTCAGCATTGTGCTGGAAGAAGGCGGTGCCGGCTCCGAGGCAGGCGGCCCCATTGTGAAAAAGATTTTTGATGCCCTCCTTGCAGATTAGTATAAATTGAGTTATACTTAACTCAGATTTGCGTGATAAGACAGGAATGCTTTCAGTTTCTGTTGATCGACCGGCGCACTATTAAAGGAGGATTTTGCATGAGTCATGCGACCAGCTGCGGCGGTGTGGTTATTTTTCGTGGAAAGATACTTGTTCTTTACAAGAATTACAAGAACAAGTATGAAGGATGGGTCCTGCCTAAAGGTACGGTGGAGCCGGGGGAAGATTTCAAGACAACGGCTTTGCGCGAAGTGAAAGAAGAAACGGATGCAGATGCATCGATTATCAAGTATATTGGCAAAAGTCAGTATTCATTTACCACACCGGATGATGTGGTGGAAAAAGAAGTGCACTGGTATCTGATGATGGCGGACAGTTATTATTCAAAGCCTCAGAGAGAGGAGTACTTTGTGGACTCCGGTTATTATAAGTTTATTGAAGCATATCATCTGCTGAAATTTTCCAATGAGAAGCAGATCCTGGAGAAAGCTTATAATGAGTATCTTGATCTCAAACGGAGAAATCTCTGGGGAACCAAAAAATATTTTTAACACACCAGTCCTGTCCGGCTCCCCTGCCGGACAGGTAAAACTAATTTAAAGAGGATGAAACGATGAAAAAAATGGATGTTGTTGCGTTAGGCGAACTGTTGATCGATTTTACACAGAATGGCATGAGTGAGCAGGGTAACCTGATGTTTGAGGCCAATCCCGGCGGAGCTCCCTGCAACGTTCTGGCCATGCTGAACAATCTCGGCAAAAAGACAGGTTTTATCGGAAAAGTCGGTGATGATTTCTTTGGACATATGCTGGGCGATACGGTCGAGAAGCTTGGCATCGATGTATCCGGTCTGTATTATGATAAGGATGTGCGTACTACCCTTGCGCTGGTTCACACCAAAGAAGACGGAGACCGTGATTTTTCATTTTACAGAAATCCCGGTGCCGATATGATGCTGACAGTGGAAGAACTCAATGAAGGTCTGCTGAAGAATACCCGGATTTTCCATTGCGGTACTTTATCCATGACCCATGATAAGGTGAGAGAGGCTACATATAAAGCGATTCAGATTGCAAAAGATGCAGGTGCGGTGTTTACATTTGATCCCAATCTCCGTCCTCCTCTCTGGAATTCTCAGGAGGAGGCAAAGAAGCAGATCGCACACGGGATGCAGCTTTGTGATGTACTGAAGATTTCAGATAATGAAGTGGAATTTATGACCGGCGAATCCGATATCGTAAAAGGTGTTGAGATTCTGAAGGGTATGACCTCTGCGAAGCTGATCTGTGCTACAGCCGGTAAGGATGGAAGCTATGCATTCTGCGGCGGCAGACAGGTGTATGCTCCCGGCGTAAAGGTGGAACATGTGGTTGATACCACCGGTGCAGGTGATACATTCTGTGCATGCATGATCAATTACGTACTGGATCACGGTATGGATCTGACAGAAGAACAGATGAAAGAGATGCTGGTAAAGGCCAATCAGACGGCTTCCATGATTACAGCGAAGAAGGGTGCGCTCCGCGTTATGCCCACAGTGGAAGAAATCGAAAAGGCATTCGGCTGATCCGGCGTTCGTAATATGCGGCATTCGGGATATTGTCCGCCGTTACCTGCGGATACAGGTGTTTCGAAAACAGTTGAAGAAAACAGCTTCAATCAATAAAGTGATAAAGTAATCCTTGACATTCGCAGTAGTATCTTTTATAATCACTACATAACAAGGGCAAGGGCGCCAGTGTATTTACACGGGCGCTCTTTTTTTGATGTAACAGGATATTCCATGTATCACCTTATCACCAGAAATCAGGCCTGCGTAATATGAACTATGGAGGAGAGAAAGATGAATGATTATACAGATTTAATTGATCATGCGGACAGTATCAACTACCTGCTTGCCCGGTATGGTGTCAAATTCGGCATATACAAAAATAACGAGTTCAAAGAGCAGTTATTTCCTTATGATGCAATTCCGAGAATTATCACAAAACAGGAGTTTGATTATCTGGAAAAAGGTCTGATTCAGAGAGTCGATGCACTGAACTGCTTTCTGTACGATGTGTATAATAAAAAACAGATTATTGCTGATGGAGTGATTCCTGCAGATTTTGTTTTTTCATCGAAAGGCTATCTGCCCCAGTGTGAAGGCATTGTTCCCCCCGGGAAGATTTACAGCCACATTTCAGGAATCGATCTGGTTCAGGCAAAGGACGGTACCTGGTATATTCTGGAGGACAATCTGAGGATTCCGTCGGGGGCATCTTATCCTATGATTGCCAGAGAGCTGGCAAGACGTGCCGCTCCGGAGGCTTTCAAAAAAAATCCGCTGTATGACAACCGGAATTATGCTTCCATGCTGAAGGAGTGTATGGATTATGCCAGCACAGGCGGTATCAACGTGGTCATGACCCCCGGCCGCTATAATTCGGCATTCTTTGAACATTCCTACCTGGCAGAGCGTTCCGGTGCGGTTCTGGCTATGCCTTCCGATCTGGTGGTGGAGGATGATCACCTGTACTATAAGGAGTACACCGGCAAAAAAATTCAGGTTGGCGCGATTTACCGCCGTGTATCCGATGAATATATGGATCCGCTGACTTTTGAGCCTGATTCCCTGATCGGTGTTCCCGGTATCATGGATGTGTTCCGGGCAGGCAATGTGGCCATGATGAATGCGCCGGGCAATGGCGTGGCAGATGACAAGGGAATCTACTATTTCGTACCTAAAATGATAAAATATTATCTGAATGAAGAACCGATCCTGAAGAATGCTCCTACCTATCTGGCGTTTTATGAAGAGGACAGAAAGTATATTCTGGACAATATGCAGAATCTTGTTATTAAGGATGTTTCGGAAGCCGGCGGATACGGTGTCATTTTCGGACGTGATCTTTCCGTTGAGCAGCTGGAGAATCTGAAACAGATCGTGACAAACGAATCCCGCAGATTCATTGCTCAGGAAGTCATCGATTTCCTGGATCTGAAAATCGTGGACGGGAACGAAGAGGTGGAGAGAAAAGCCGATCTGCGTGCTTTCGTTCTTTCAGGTGAGAAAACAAAGGTATGGCCTTCGGGACTGACCAGATTTTCAAGAAATCCCGATTCATTTGTAGTAAATTCATCTCAAGGAGGAGGGTTTAAAGACACATGGGTGTTATCTCGTTAGATAGAGCCGACAGCCTGTTCTGGCTGGGCCGTTATACAGAAAGAGTTTTTACAACGGTAAAGATGTTTTTTAAATATTATGACAGGATGATCGATCAGAATGAAAATGCCTATCAGAAATTCTGCATGGATCTGTCCATTCCCGATGTGTATGGCAGCAGGGAGAACTTTGTCAAGAATTACATACTGGATGAAGGGAATCCGGATTCTATTATTTCCAATATGAAACGGGCCTGTGACAATGCGCTGGTGAGCCGTGACGATGTCAGTACAGAATCAATGGCTTATCTGGAGCTCTGCCTGCAGGCAATCCGCAGGGCAAGGGGTTCTGCGGCGCCTCTTTTTGAACTGCAGTCTGTGATTGACGATATTTACGCGTTCTGGGGCAGTATTGATGACTGTATCGTGGATGAGGAAATCCGCAATATTGTCAAATGCGGCCGCTATGTGGAGCGTATGGATCTTTATCTGCGGCTGGGCTACGGCCAGGCGGCTCTTGACAAGGAATTTGCCAAATTTTCCAAACGTCTGGAGAGGGTACGCATCGGCTATAATCATGAAAAGTATCAGGAGCTGGCAGCCCTGCTTGCCCGCCGGGATGAGTACGATGAACTGAGAAGAAAGATGCTTGTTACGCTTCAGGGGATTTTTTAAATCCTTCTTTGGGGAGATTCCGGTTCAGAGGAATGCTTTTATTTGATAAAGAAAGCTTGCCAAATAAATACGAATCATGTATGATGGTTTCAAGGAAGGTGAATTTCTTGAAAAAGCTTTATTACAAATACGAAATGGAAGCGGATTTTGATCCGCCTGTGTGGAATCATTATGTAAATCTGCGCTGTATTCCGGCTGTCAGTTCCTGCCAGCAGATCTACGGCAGCCGGGTGCAGATCGATGATGCCGATTATATAAGCAGAAAAGTAGATGGACAGGGTAACGTTGTGATCAGCTGCCGCATGCAGGATTTTCACAGCCATTTCCATATGATTTCCGAAGGAACTGCCTTTGTGAATGTGAATGCCCTGGAGAATGAAGAGCTGGATCCCTGTTATGAGTTTTTTACGGATTATACCCGGCCAGATGAAGGACTGCGCCGTTTTTTTTCGGAAAAGTGCGAGCCGCTTTTTGAGACGGACGGTACGGTGTGGGATAAGGTTATGGGAATGATGCATCTGTTATATGAATCTTTTTCCTATGAGGCGGGTGTGACCAGCGTGTCAACGACTGCTGAGGAAGCCTTTATTCTGGGCAGAGGTGTGTGTCAGGATTATGCACACATTCTTATTACCCTGTGCCGCATGAAGAAGATTCCAGCCCGCTATGTGGCCGGATTTCTGGACGGCGAGGGCGCTACCCACGCGTGGATCGAGATTTATGATGACGGATTCTGGTACGGTTTTGATCCTACTCATGACAGAACAATTACTGATAATTATATTAAAGTTGCACATGGAAGAGACGCCTGTGACTGCCCCATGGAACGCGGTGTATTCCGGGGATTGACAACCCAGAGCAACCGGGTTAAAGTAGTGGTCACGGAGCATGTGCCAAAAGATGAGGGAGAGAAACACTGATGATAGAAACAGTTGTATCTGTCGGACTGCCGGTGGATGAGAATCTGGTTGTGAAGAAAAATCGTCTTCAGCCGGAGACTCTGAGCGGACAGGAAAGAAGAATCTGCATCGTTACCGGTATCCACGGCGATGAGCTGGAGGGCCAGTACGTTTGCTACGAACTGATTAGAAGAATAGAAGCAGAAAAGGAAAAACTGAAAGGCATTGTGGATATTTATCCCGCCATTAATCCGCTGGGAATCGATTCGATCACCCGGGGGATTCCCATGTTTGATCTGGATATGAACCGGATTTTCCCCGGTTCCCTGACAGACGGTGCTTTGTCGGAATACGTGGCGGCACGGGTGGTTGAGGATATGGATGGAGCCGATATGGCTGTGGATATCCACGCCAGCAATATTTATCTGAGAGAGATCCCGCAGGTGCGTGTCAATGAAAGGACAGCCCGGGAACTGGTGCCCTACGCAAAACTGGTAAACTGCGATTATGTATGGGTGCACAGTGCATCCACGGTGCTGGAAGCGACTCTGGCCTACAGTCTCAATTCCCGCGGGGTGAAAACTCTGGTGGTGGAGATGGGCGTAGGCATGCGGATCACGAAGGAATATGGCAATCAGCTCATTGACGGTATATTCAACCTGATGATCGAGCTGGGAATCTGGGACAGCAAAGAACGGCCGGCGGTTAAGGAACCCATCATATCTACTGATCATGAAGTGGGATTTGTCAACGCCGATGTATCGGGCCTGTTTATTCCCTGTGTGGAACACTGGAAAGATATCAAAAAGGGTGCGCTGCTGGGGCAGATCGTTGATCCTCTGACCGGCAGAGTGGAACAGGAGGTTCTGTCTCCCATGGACGGTATGGTATTTACCCTGCGCGAATATCCCATTGTGGTCAGCGGTTCCCTGATCGCACGGGTTCTGGGAGGTGAATATCATGAATAAGAAAATAGTGTATTCTCTGAAATCCCTGTATCGGGAGGACATGAATATTTATGGATATACATTTGGGGAAGGTGAGAAATCAGCATGTATCGTGGGTCCGATCCGGGGCAACGAGATTCAGCAGCTGTATGTATGTTCCCGTCTGGTTCGGGCGCTGGCTGTTCTGGAAAGGCACAATGCCATTCTGCCGGGAAAAGAGATCATGGTGATTCCGTCGGTGAACCACTATTCCATGAACATCGGAAAACGCTTCTGGCCCATCGACAATACCGATATCAACAGGATGTTTCCCGGATATGACAAAGGGGAAACGACCCAGCGTATTGCAGCCGGCGTATTCGATGTGGTGAAAGAGTATGAGTACGGCATTCAGTTTGCCAGCTTTTATATGCCCGGTGATTTTATTCCCCATGTGCGGATGATGGAAACCGGCTACCACAATCCCAGTCTGGCCAATCTGTTCGGGCTGCCTTATGTGGTGATCCGCAAGCCGAAACCGGTAGATACCACGACATTGAATTACAATTGGCAGATATGGGAAACCAATGCATTTTCTTTATATACCAATGCCACCGATCAGATCGATGAAGAATCTGCCAGTCAGGCGGTGACTGCCGTTCTGCGCTTTCTTGCCAGAATGGGTCTGATACGGTATAATTGTCATGGCGGTTATATTGCCAGTGTTCTGTATGAGCAGGAGCTGGAAGTGATCCGCAGTGATGCGGCGGGCATTTACCGGCCGCTGAAAAAGCCGGGAGACTCGGTCTGCTTCGGTGAGAAGATTGCGGAAATTATCCATCCCTTTGAGGGAACGGTGGAAGGGGAGATTCTGGCATCCACGGATGGCGTTGTTTTCTTCTCCCATGTGAAGCCCCTTGTGATGGAGAATGAAGTTGTGTACAAGCTGATCCGGCGAATTCACATCTGAACATGATATAGAAATGTGAACAGGAAACCGGGATCTGAACAGAAAAGTCGGATTTCAGCAGCTGATTAAATGAATGACAGACACAGTGAGAATAGGGAAGGCTGGAATTTTTCATCCTTCCCTGATTTATATTGTTTTATAATGCCGTTTCGGCGGCGAGGAGGGAAAGATGGAACAGAAGGAATTTTTGGAAAAGGTCCACGGACTGCTGGCTATGGCAGATGAACAGGGCGGGATGATTACGGAAGCCGTGATGGAAGAACCGTTTGCCGGTGAAAATCTGGATGCGGATCAGATTCTCTCACTGCGCAGCTACCTGAAGGCCAATGGGGTTACCATTGTATCGGAGGATGAGGAGGCTGCTGCTTCAAAAAAGGTTGTGAAAATGACATCTGCCCGCAGTACCGGAAAAATGGAAAATCAGGAAAAGAAAATTTTCAAATCCTATCTTGCGGAGATGGAACTGCTGGAAACCTACGCACCGGAGGAGGAAGGGGAGCTGTTTGCACGAAAGCTGGCAGGTGATAAAAAGGCCAGACAACGGCTGGTGGAAGGCAATCTGAAGCGCGTTGTGGAACTGGCAGGAAATTTTGCCGGGCGCGGAGTACCTCTTTCAGATCTGGTGCAGGAAGGCAACATGGAACTTCTTCTTATGGTGGATGAGCACAGCGGAGCCGGTTTCCAAGAACAGCTGGAGAGCCGTATTTCCGCAGCCATGCAGATGCTGGTGGAAGAACATTCCGGCAGCGATTCCTTCAAAAACCGTATGGCAGATCTGGCCAACAAGCTGATGGATGCCTCGGAAGAATACGCAGCCGACATGGGAGAACAGCCCACCATTGAAGACCTGGCGAAGATTCTTCATATACGTCCTGATGAAGTGGAAACTGTGATGAAAATGTCCATGAATGCCATGACCATGGATGAGACCGGTTTTGGCGGAGAATAAAGAGCTGTAAAGGAGTATTTATGAATCTGCCTGAACCATTTTTAAAACGTATGAAGCAGACCCTGGGAGAGGACTTCGATGCTTTTCTGAAAAGCTATGAGGAGGGACGGTATCAGGGCCTGCGTGTGAATGAACTGAAGATTTCCCGGGATGATTTTCTGAAGCTTTCCGGTTTTTCCCTGGAGCAGGTTCCCTGGTGCGGGAACGGATTTTACTATAAGGAAGAAGAGCGGCCCGGCCGCCATGTGTGGCATGAAGCGGGTATGTATTATATTCAGGAACCCAGTGCCATGTCGGCGGCAGAACTGCTGCAGGCTAAACCCGGAGAGCGGGTGCTGGACCTGTGTGCAGCACCCGGCGGCAAGTCTTCCCAGCTGGCGTCAGCCATGAAAGGGGAAGGTCTGCTGGTGGTTAACGAAATCCATCCTGCCCGGGCAAAAATCCTTTCCCAGAATATGGAACGGATGGGGGTGCGCAATGTACTGGTGTGCAGCGAAACGCCGGCCCGTCTTGCGGACCGGTTTGAGGGCTTTTTCGACCGGATTCTCTGCGATGCGCCCTGCTCCGGTGAAGGGATGTTCAGAAAGGATGAAAATGCGGTGGCGGAATGGAGTACGGAGCATGTAAAGATGTGTGCGGACCGCCAGTTCAGCATCCTGCTGGAGGCACAGAGGATGCTGAAGCCCGGCGGACGTCTCGTCTATTCCACCTGTACCTTTGCCGAAGAGGAAAATGAAGGCGTCATCGCCCGTTTTCTGGAGGCATGTCCGGAGATGGAAGCCGACCTGTCGGCGGACTGCCCGTATTTTACGCCGGGAAAACTGCCCGGAACCTGGAGACTGTGGCCCCATCGCCTGCACGGGGAAGGACATGGTGTGGCCGTTCTGAAAAAAGCCGGAGAACGGATGGACAGTCGGGATGACAGAATGATTCAGGAAAAAACAATTTCCTGGGACGACAGAAAACAGCTGAAGGAATTCCATGCATGGGAGGCGGAAACGCTGGCCGAACCGCTTCGGGGACAGTATCTGTTTTTCGGCAATCAGCTGTACCGGGTACCGGAATTCTGTCCCCCCCTTAAAGGACTGAAAGTCCTTCGCCCCGGACTGCAGATGGGGGAAATAAAAGGAAAACTGTTTAAACCGGCCCATGCTCTGGCTATGGCGCTGCATCCGGAGGAGGTACGCCGGACGGTCTGTGCAGACCGGGGTGACATTTACCGGTATCTTCACGGGGAAACGCTGGAGTGCGGACAGGAAAAAGGCTGGGTACTGGTCTGCGTGGACGGAGTATCCGCAGGCTGGGGCAAGGCCAGCGGCCAGACCGTGAAAAATCACTATCCCAAAGGACTGCGGATCAGCTGGTAAAACAGAAATATATTTGTTTTTTATGGAAAAACATGCTATAATGAACCATTCCATGAGAAAGATTATTATATATGAGGAGATACGATGGAAAAGTTAAATGCCGTTTTATCAGGCGAGTTGATGAAAGCTTTTGAAAGTGCCGGTTACGATGCTTCCTATGGAAAGGTAACCGTGTCCAATCGTCCTGATTTATGTGAATATCAGTGTAATGGTGCCATGGCTGCTGCCAAGGCGTACCACAAGGCTCCCTTTATGATTGCGGATGATGTGGTTGCCGCTCTGAAAGACAGTGATGTTTTTTCTGATGTGCAGGTTGTTAAGCCCGGATTTATCAATCTGAAGGTGAAAGAAACATTTGTAGCTTCCTGCCTGAACCGTGAGGCACAGGATCCGAAGCTGGGATGTGATGATCTGGGTAAAGGCCGTAAGATGATCATCGATTACGGCGGCCCCAACGTGGCAAAGCCCCTTCATGTGGGACATCTCCGTTCTGCCATTATCGGTGAGAGCCTGAAGCGTATCGGCCGTTTTGCGGGATACGATGTGGCAGGTGATGTGCATCTGGGTGACTGGGGACTGCAGATGGGCCTGATCATTGCGGAACTGAGACACCGCAAACCGGATCTGATCTATTTTGATGATACTTATACGGGAGAATATCCGGAGGATGCCCCCTTTACCATCGGAGAGCTGGAAGAAATCTATCCTGCTGCCAGTGCAAAGTCAAAGGTGGATGAAGCATTTGCGGAAGAAGCACATGATGCTACGGCCATGCTGCAGCAGGGTAAACGGGGATACCGTGCCATCTGGAACCACATCCTCAATGTATCGGTGGCTGACCTGAAGAAAAATTATCAGTTCCTCAATGTTACATTTGATCTGTGGAAAAAGGAAAGTGACGCTCAGCCCTACATTCCCGATATGATTCAGATGCTGAAGGATAAGGGTCTGGCTTATGAGAGCAACGGTGCTCTTGTTGTAGATGTGAAGGAAGAGACCGATACCAAAGAGGTTCCTCCCTGTATTATCGTAAAGTCAGATGGTGCTACCCTGTATTCAACTACAGATCTGGCGACTCTGGTGGAACGTGAAAAGCTGTTTGCCCCCGACTATGTACTTTATGTTGTGGACAAGCGTCAGGAGATGCATTTCAGACAGGTATTCCGTACTGCAAGAAAGGCAGATATCGTAAGGCCTGAGACAAAACTTGGCTTCCTGGGCTTTGGTACCATGAACGGAAAGGACGGCAAGCCCTTCAAGACGAGAGACGGCGGCGTAATGCGTCTGGAGGTTCTGATCCGCGAGATTACGGAAGCGGTATACGAAAAAATTAAGGAGAACCGTACTGTTTCCGAAGAAGAGGCCATGGATACGGCAAGGATCGTGGCACTTTCTGCCATTAAATACGGTGATCTGTCCAATCAGGCATCCAAGGATTACGTATTTGATGTGGATCGTTTTACTTCCTTTGAAGGAGACACCGGTCCGTATATTCTGTATACCATTGTGCGCATTAAGTCCATCATTCATAAGTATGAAGACAGTGCAGAGGCAAAAGAAGTGTCCGCAGCCGGTGTCTGTGCTGCGCGCAGTGACGGTGAAAAAGCACTGCAGCTGCTTCTGACCCGGTTTGGCGAGACTGTGGAAGCCGCTTTTACGGAGACTGCACCTCATAAACTGTGTGCGTATATTTATGATGTGTCCAACGCATTTAATAAATTTTATCATGAAACAAGAATCCTGGCAGAGGAGGATGAGGCGGTAAAGGCCGGATATATCAGCCTTCTGGCACTGACACGGAAAGTGCTGGAAATCAGTATTGACCTGCTTGGATTCGAAGCGCCGGAGAGAATGTAGGAGTAATCATTCATGTCCATCACCCGCAGTATGATACAGGCACTGGCGGGAAGCAGCCGTGCCTTTGAAGAGGGCAGCTCCATCTGCCGGATGGGGCAGGTGAAGCTGAAGCCTGTGCAGAGCTTCTGGAAAGACGAAATAAAGATCATTGCCTTTGCCCGCAATGATCACGAGACAGAAAAACAGGTAAACCTGACGATACGCGGCGGGAAGATCATATCTTCCCGCTGCAGCTGTATGCATCCGGATTCCCGGACCGGACGCCTCTGCTCCCACGCCGTTGCGGCTGCTCTTGCCTGGCTGGAGCTGGCGGAGAATCAGAACGGAGAATCGGCTGACTTCGTGCGCCCCATGATCGAACAGTACGGTCAGCTTCGTCAGAGAGCGGTTCTGGCGGATTATATCGGAAAAACGAGAAGCGAAGAGGAACTGGTTCATGTGATGCCGGTTCTTTCCATGCGAAGTGTTTCGCAGAATCTGCCTGTCAGTTACCTGACGGGACAGCGGGATGGCTGTCTTGCTCTGAGTCTGAAAATCGGCAGCAGCAAATATTACCGAGTAAGGGATATTTCCGCTCTTCTGGAGACATTTCGAAACGGCGGAAGATATCTGTATGGTAAATTTCTGGATTTTTATCACGTTCCGGAGGCATTTGACCGGGAAAGTGTAAAGCTTCTGGAAACACTGCTGTCAATTCATGACAGGATACAGGATAACGGTGCTGACCGTTATCCCCGGAGAAATGCTTCCGCATACAGTCGTGATAACAGTGTGCTGCTGGTGGGACCGGATGACATGGACCGGCTGTTTGCAGCTTTTTCCGATCCGCTCATTGAGGCAGAGGAGAGTCTGTCTCCTGCCGGTTACCTTAAAATCGCTCATGAGAATCCCGAACTGCAGCTTTTTATGAGGTATCGCAGCAACATCCGCCGGTCTCTGGGCGTCAACCTGATTTTACGGCATAAACTTGCTGTATTTTCAGGCAATCGCCACCTGTATGTGGTGGAAAATGATGTGCTGAAAATTGCCGATGGGGATTACAGCCTCCATATGAAGCCGTTTCTTCTGAAAATGGTGGCCGGCAGTGAAGAACAGCCGGTCAGTGTGCATATCAGCGACAAGGATATGCCCGGTTTCTGCGTGGATGTACTGCCGGTGCTGCAGCAGTATGCCCGGGTGGACTGCACGGAGATTGAAGTTTCGGATTACCAGTCGGGCACTCTGGAGACGGAATTTTTCTTTGACCGCAGGGGCGAGATGGAGATCACGCTGAAGATCGTACATCGATACGGAAAAGTTTCTTTTAATCCGGTGAGCGGAGAGAATCCGTCGCTTATCTGGCGGGACCGGGCAGGAGAAAAGAAGGTGGCACTTATTGCCGGGAAATATTTTGACCGGAGATACCCGGAAGAGGGACTGCTGACCACATTTGAAGATGAGCAGGCGGCAATCCGTCTGGCAGCAGGCGGATTTGAGGAGTTTGCACCACTGGGAAAAGTGAACCTGTCAGATTCACTGCTGGAACTGAAGATCCGCCAGCCGTCACAGCTGCAGTTTCATGTACAGTCATTTTCCGACTGGCTGGAGCTGACTGTTGATATGGATGGAATCAGTCAGAAAGAACTGGCACAGATTCTCAATCAGTATGAGGAAAAGAAAAATTATTATCATCTGAAGGATGGAAGCTACGTTCTGTTTCATGACCGGGAACTGGCTGTTCTGCCGGAACTGATGGAGGGACTGCAGCTTTCTGCCGGAGATATTTCCGGTACGGTCCGCAATATTTCGGGAAGCCGTGCACTGTACCTGAAAAAACTGTTTGAAATGTATCATACCCGCTACAGCCATGACGATTATTTTGACCGGCTGACGGCATGCCTTGAAAAGAAGGATCTGCAGCCGGAGCCTGTACCTGCCGGTTTTGAGACTATACTCCGGGATTATCAGGTGAAGGGGTATCAGTGGCTCTGTATGCTGGACCGCATGGGATTCGGCGGGATTCTGGCGGATGATATGGGTCTGGGCAAGACGGTACAGATGATTGCTCTGTTCAGTAAAATGTATCAGGATCCCGGGGAGACCCGACCGTCGCTGATCGTATGTCCTTCTTCTCTGATCTATAACTGGGAACATGAGATTGCCCGTTTTGCTCCGGGACTTACCACGGCGGTAATCACCGGAAGCGGCAGGGAGCGAAAACTTTTGCTGAAGGAAAAACCGGAGGCACAGCTGTGGATTACTTCCTATGATCTTCTGCGCCGGGATGTGGATCTGTACAGTGATTTTGAATTTCGTCTGCAGGTGCTGGATGAAGCCCAGTATATCAAAAATCAGGGAACCCAGAATGCCCGTGCGGTGAAAAAAATCCGTGCGGTCCGCCGTTTTGCCCTGACCGGAACTCCGGTGGAGAACCGTCTGGGTGAATTGTGGAGTATTTTTGATTATCTGATGCCCGGATTTTTGTATTCCTACAGCCGGTTTCACACTCTTTTTGAAGTACCTCTGGTCAAGGACCGGGATGAACGGGTGGTGACCAGACTTCATAACATGATTTCACCTTTTATTCTGCGGCGTCTGAAAAAGGAGGTGCTGACGGAACTTCCGGACAAATGTGATACCATTCTCTATCCTGCTCTGGAGGGAGAACAGAAAAAGCTTTATGCGGCCTGTGCCCTGAAGCTGAAGCGGGAACTGGAGCATGAAACCGATGATTCATTCCGCAAAAACAGGACAATGATTCTTTCCGAGCTGACCAGACTGCGGGAGCTGTGCTGTGCACCTTCGCTGATATATGAGAATTTTGCGGCATCCAACGCCAAACTTGAGGCACTGATGGAGCTGGTGCACGCCTGCCTTGACGGCGGTCACCGCATTCTGATCTTTTCACAGTTTGCGCGGATGCTGACACTGATCGAAAAGCGTCTCGAACAGGAGAAGATTCCATGCTTTACCCTGACGGGACAGACCGGCAAACAGGAACGGCAGCAGCTGGTGGAAAGATTCGGAGAGGGGGAAGTTCCTGTCTTTCTCATATCACTGAAAGCAGGAGGAACAGGGCTTAACCTGACAAAGGCGGATACAGTCATTCACTATGATCCGTGGTGGAATGTAGCAGCCCAGAATCAGGCCACCGACCGGGCTCACCGGATCGGACAGACGAAAGAAGTCAACGTCTACCGGCTCATCGCAGCAAACACCATCGAAGAAAACATCCTGAAACTGCAGGAAGCCAAACAGAATCTGGTTGATCAGGTCCTGTCCGGCAGCCAGGTAAGCCTGGCGGAACTTACAAGAGAAGAACTGATGGAACTGCTGTAACGGTATCGGTATGATTATTTTTAACTTTAAAGCATTAAACTGCTTGACGCGGTTTGACAACTTTATTATAATGGTTCATGAAATTACAGAGCTTTTGTACTTTGGCGTCAGTGGAGAATGCAGTTTCCCGGCTCCTGGGTGGTATGAATGACCGGTTACGGCAGTGGCTCTGAGAGGAATGAGGAAAAGACATGAGTTTTAATTTTATTGAAAAGCTTCCGATTCCCATGGTAACGAAGGAGCGTTACCCTATGGGACCGGAACTGGTTACGATTAAAGAAGAGAAGGATGCGAAGATCAGAAAGATTTTTACAGGGGAAAGTGATAAATTTCTGCTGGTGATCGGTCCCTGCTCTGCTGATAATGAAGAAGCAGTTCTTGATTACTGCACCCGTCTTGCAGAGGTTCAGGAGAAGGTGGAAGACCGTATTGTTATTGTACCCAGAGTGTATACCAGCAAGCCCCGTACCACGGGTCTGGGCTATAAGGGTATCCTTCATCAGCCGGATCCCGAGAAGAAGCCGGATCTTTACAATGGTGTGCTGGCAGTACGTCAGCTGCACATGGATGTGATCAAGCAGACCGGCTTTACTACGGCGGATGAGATTCTTTACCCGGAGAATTACCGCTATATGCAGGATATCCTGTCCTACGCGGCAATCGGTGCCCGTTCCGTGGAGAACCAGCAGCATCGTCTGGTGGCCAGCGGCATGACCATCCCCGCAGGTATGAAGAATCCTACCAGCGGCGATCTGTCTGTTATGATGAACTCCGTTATTGCAGGCCAGTCCTCCCATGATTTCATTTTCCGTGGATGGGCTGTCAACACCACCGGCAATGATCTGACCCACACCATCCTGAGAGGCTACACGGACAACCACGGAACCAACCATTCCAATTATCATTATGAAGATCTGCAGCATGTATGCCAGCTGTACGGTGAGAAGAATCTGAAGAATCCTGCCTGTATCGTAGATACGAACCATGCCAACTCCGGCAAGAAGTTTAAGGAACAGATCAGAATTGCAAGAGAAGTTCTCAACAGCCGCAGATATTCGAAGGATGTTCATGATCTGGTAAAGGGCTTCATGATTGAAAGCTACATTGAAGAAGGCTGTCAGAAAATCGGTGAAGGTGTATATGGCCGCTCCATTACAGACCCCTGTCTGGGATGGGATGACAGCGAAAAGCTGATTTATGAGATTGCGGAAAACTGCTGATAAAAATGGTGCAACTGCTCAGAAACGGCGGGTTCATACAGGAACTGCTTCTGAATGGTTACATAAAACTGTTGTATAAAAAGGCATTATAAAAGGGATGAGGCATCTGCGGCTTTCATCCCTTTTCATGTACGCCTGACTGGCGTTTATCTTTTAATGCTGTTTTCAGGTGATTCTAATCTGTAAATACATATTTTTTCAGCCGTTCCATGGCTTCCTGTACTCTGCTGAACGGAACGGCAAAATTCATGCGGATGGCACAGGGACCGTGGAAGGGGCGTCCGTTCTGCCAGGTAACTCCCACGTCCCAGCCGGCCTGCAGCACCTCTTCATGGGTTTTTCCGTGGGCGTCACACCATTCACTGCAGTCCAGGAAAAGCATATAGGTTCCTTCCGGTCTTGCAAAATGCACCCGGGGGAAATTTTCTTCCATAAAATCGCAGGCGTATCTCAGATTTTTGCTTAAGACTTCACAGAGCTCATCCACCCACTCCTGTCCTTCCTGACTGTAGGCACCGATGAGAGCATGCATGCTCAGTACGTTCATGGAATTGTAATGGCATTTGCTGCTCTGGGCCACAACCCGGTCACGCAGATACGGATTATAAATAATATGGTAGGAACCGATCAGCCCGGCCAGATTGAACGTTTTGCTGGGTGCGTAAAGGGCGATGGTGCGGTTTTTTGCGTCTTCGTTTACAGACTGGGTGGGAATATGGCGATGTCCGTCCAGCAGAATATCGGACCAGATTTCATCGGCAATAACGATACAGTCATTGGCTCTGTAAACTTCCATGGCTTTTTCCAGTTCTTCCCGTTCCCAGACTCTTCCGCAGGGATTGTGGGGACTGCAGAAAACAGCAAGATGAATCTTATTGGCTTTCAGTTTGGCATCCATGTCTTCATAGTCCATGCGCCATATGCCGTTTTCATCCTGCTTTAACGGACTCAGAACAATCCGCCTGCCGCCGTTTTCAAGGCTTCCTGTGAATCCGATGTAGGTGGGACTGTGCAGTAGAATCCGGTCGCCCGGGGAAGAAAGTGCCTCCACGGCGGACATCACACCGCCCAGAACGCCGTTTTCGTAGCCGATTTCTTTTGCGGTTAGGCCTTTTACTCCATTGCGTGTCTCATGCCAGTTGATAATGGCATTGTAGTATTCATCACTGGTGCGGAAATAGCCGTAGGCCGGGTGGGAGGCACGATCAATAATGGCCTGCGGAATGGCGGGAACCGTAGGAAAATTCATATCGGCCACCCACATGGGGATGGAATCAAATTCGTCTTTGGGTCGTGAGGGAGCAAATCCCGGAGCTGAACCCAGTGAATCCACTGCCATGGCATCCTTTCCGCGGCGGTCCATAATACTGGTAAAATCATATTTCATTTGTAAAAACCCCTTTTCTGAAAACGTAAGTGTAATCAAGTGTTAGAAGTATCATATCGGAAATTCCGGAAAATAGCAATCAGGTTTTGGAATAGATTGATGAAGCAGGAAAAAGCTGATATACTTGGCTCTGAACAGATATGTGACAAAACGGATATGACAACAGGCTCAACTGCCTGAAATGACAGGACGGCAGTACTTTGCGAAAGGAATGACAAATATGAAAAATAAAACGAAGCTGAATAAAAAATCCAATAAGAGCGGCAAATCGAAACAGAACGGCAAACCGGGCATCATAAAAGTAAAGGCTTCAGAAAAGCCGGTTCCCTCTGTAAAGCCGGTCCACTCCATTCCCGCCGAATGGCTTTACATGACCGACCGTGAAATCGGTGTCCGTGAGATAGCGTCTTCTTTTGAATCGGAGAAAATGTGCGAAATCTGGGAAGAAGCCGGTGTGGCAGAGGTGATTCTGGGGGAGAAGGCCTCCATGGACATGGAACTGACGGAAAACGATCTGGGTGACGAGGAGAGTAACCGGTTTCTTCAGGAAAATCAGGTGAAAACACTTTTTCTGGTAACGGTTCCGCCGCTGGAATTTGAAAAAGCCAGGGAGTGTATGGAAAAAATCGCTGCGGCCAACGGAGGCTTTTTCTGCGGTGATACGGATGACTTTACGCCGGTGGTTCGGTAACACAGCTACCCGGGGGCGAGAAGCAGAAAGGAATCAGAAAAATATGAAAGAAAACCTTATGCAGGAGGAACATTAATTATGGCAAGAAATACGGGGGCATGTCTCGTCTGCGGGGAGCCGCTGATATATTTTGAGACGGAACGGGAGATGGAATGTTCTGTCTGTCATCACAAATTCATGAGCAAAGCAAGCTGTGTGCACAATCACTACGTATGCGATTCCTGTCACAGCAAAAAGGGACTGGAGGAGATCATGCAGGTCTGTCTGCAGACGGACTCCCGCAATCCCATTGAGATCATGCAGGAGCTGATGGAGTATCCTTATATTTACATGCACGGTCCGGAGCATCATGTGATGGTGGGAGCTGCGCTGCTGGCTGCCTATCACAATTCCGGCGGAGACATCAATCTGGAAAAAGCGCTGAACGAAATGTTTGCCAGAGGCCGCAGGGTTCCGGGTGGAGCCTGCGGCTTCTGGGGAAGCTGCGGAGCAGCTGTCAGCACGGGCATGTTCGTAAGTATCATTACCGGATCTACTCCCCTCAGCGGAGAATCCTGGGGACAGTCCAACTGCATGACGGCGGCGGCGCTGAACCGGATCGGGCGTCTGGGCGGCCCCAGGTGCTGCAAACGCAACAGCTTTTCCGCAGTTCTGGAGGCAGTCTCCTTTGTAAAAAATATCACGGGGGTGGAAATGGAACTTCCTGAAAAGGTGGTATGTACTTTCTCTCCGGAGAACAGGCAGTGCCTCGGCAAAAACTGTCCGTACCATAAAAATGCGTAAAAGAACGCAGCGGCGGAATAAAGACAGTTCAGCCGGGTTTTACTACCGTTTACTGGAGGGTCTCCAGATTCTCTGTTTTTCCGCTTCTTTTATCAGCTGGTCCCGGAAATCGGGGTGGGCAATGGAGATGAGCCGTTCCGCCCGCTCCCAGGAGGTGGCCCCCTCCAGATTAACGGCGCCGTATTCTGTTACGATGTAATAGACCTGACTTCTGGGGGAGGTGATGATCTCTCCCTGAAAATGCGGCAGGATACAGGACTGCAGGGTGCCGTTTTTGTCCCGGAAGGTGGAATTAACGCAGATAAAGGACTTGCCGCCTCTTGATATGGAGGCACCTTCCAGAAAATCAAGCTGTCCGCCTGTTCCGCTGATCTGTCGGGTGCCCACGCTTTCCGCGCTGACCTGACCGTACAGATCCACGCTGATGCAGCTGTTGATGGAGATCATGTTGTCGATCATGCCGATCACATCGGGCCGGTTTACGTATTCCAGAGGATAAGCTACAACAGTTGGGTTGTCATCCAGCCATTCATACAGACGGGGCGAGCCGATGGCAAAGCCCATGACACTTTTTCCCGGATTGATGTTTTTCATACGGTTGGTCAGTTTCCCCTGAAGAGCCAGCTCCAGATAGGCATCCGAGCACAGCTCGGTGTGCATGCCCAGATCCTTCAGATCGGAATCAGCCAGCAGGGTTCCCACAGCGTTGGGCATGCCGCCCACCCCGATCTGGATGGTGGAGCCGTTTTTAATAAAAGGAAGAATGTGCTCGGCGATGAGGATTTCTTCTTCCGTCAGAATATGCTCCGGCGTTTCCCGAAACGGCTCATGTTCTCCTTCTACGATATAATCCACTTCGGAAATATGAATACAGTCATCGTAGCCGCCTCTGATTTTTGGCAGGTGTTCATTGATTTCCAGAATCACGATCCTGGCTTTTCGCAGAATTTCCGCAGAAGTCCCTGTATTAATGGAAAAATTGAAATAACCGTGCTTGTCCATGGGAGGTACCGCAATCATGGCCACATCCACATCAATGAAAAAATGGTAGTAGGCAGTCAGATTATGGAAAACCATGGGAATAAAATAGCACTGTCCCTTGTCACATAATTTCCGCTCGTAAGGGGAACAGTGCCAGGTGTTGTAGGTAAAATGCTTCTGCTCCGGATCGCATTCCACCACTTCGATGGGGCCGCTGATCATATTGCCCCTGATCTTTACATCGGTCAGCTCATCCTTTCTCCTTGCCAGTGCCTGGTCCAGCAGAACAGGCTTTGCCGTAGCGGTAGTATAATCCACCCAGTCACCGCTTTTAATCACACGCACCGCCTCATCAGGGGTACGGAGCTTGCTTCTGTACTCGCTGTAATAATCCATAAAATCTCTCCTGTAAGATTCGCGTACTTCAGTTCCTGTTATTCTGAGTATATCATTTTTCCATACAGCATGCCACCGTATCCGGAAAAAACGTATCCGTCAGGCAGAGTCCAGGCTGTTTTACCAGGTTGCTGCGAAAAAACTTTAAAACCAAGAAAAACAGTAAAAAAATAAGAAAACATGAGAAAACGACTGAAAATACACTGATTCAGATAAAAACAGCCTGTTGCAAATAATCATTGGATTTAATAATATATACACAGTTCGTTAGCACTCAAATGAAAAGAGTGCTAACAAAGTTAAAAGCAAAGTTAAGGGCTTTGAGAACCCGTCAGTAAGGAGGACATTAAGATGAAATTAGTACCTTTAGGTGATAAAGTCGTTTTAAAACAGAAAGAAGCAGAAGTTACAACAAAGTCCGGTATTATTCTGGCAGGCAGTGCCGCTAAGGAGAAACCCCAGGAAGCAGAAGTTATCGCAGTAGGACCCGGAACCAGCGAAGTTACCATGATGGTGAAACCCGGTGATGTGGTAATCTATTCCAAATACGCAGGAACAGAAGTAAAGCTGGGCGATGAAGAATTCATCGTTGTAAAACAGGCAGATATCGTAGCTGTTGTAGAAGAATAATCGTATTAAGACCGGATATTACTGTAAAGACTATATATTAAAGACTATATATTATTGTTTTATCATTATCGTTTGGAGGATGAATCAACATGGCAAAGGAAATCAAATACGGCGCTGAAGCAAGAGCAGCACTGGAATCAGGTGTGAATCAGTTAGCAGATACAGTAAGAGTAACATTGGGACCGAAAGGAAGAAACGTTGTTCTTGACAAGACATACGGAACTCCACTGATCACCAACGATGGTGTTACTATCGCCAAGGAAGTGGAACTGGCAGATCCTTTCGAAAACATGGGTGCTCAGCTGGTTAAGGAAGTAGCTACCAAGACCAACGATGTAGCAGGTGACGGTACCACTACCGCAACTGTACTGGCTCAGGCTATGATCAATGCAGGTATGAAGAACCTGGCAGCAGGCGCCAACCCCATCATTTTAAGAAAAGGTATGAAGAAAGCTACCGAATGTGCAGTAGAAGCAATTAAGGAGATGTCTCATCCCGTAAGCCACAAGGATCAGATCGCAAAGGTTGCTGCAATTTCAGCAGGCGACGAAGAAGTCGGTGTTATGGTAGCAGATGCCATGGAAAAAGCTACTGCTGACGGTGTTATCACCATTGAAGAATCCAAATCCATGCAGACTGAACTGGAAATCGTAGAAGGTATGCAGTTTGACAGAGGTTATATTTCCGCTTACATGTGCACCAACATGGAAAAGATGCAGGCTGAACTGGATGATCCTTTCGTACTGATCACAGACAAGAAGATCTCTTCCATTCAGGAAATCCTGCCCTTACTGGAACAGCTGGTACAGAGCGGCAGAAAACTGCTGATCATCGCTGAAGATGTGGAAGGCGAAGCTCTGACCACACTGGTTATGAACAAGCTGCGCGGTACTTTCACTGTTGTATGTGTAAAGGCACCCGGCTACGGCGACAGAAGAAAAGAAATGTTAAAAGATATTGCTGTTCTGACAGGCGGCCAGGTAATCAGCGAAGAAGTAGGCCTGGAACTGAAGGATGCTACCATCGATATGCTGGGACGCTGCAAATCTGTTAAGGTTATGAAGGAAAGCACCATCATCGTTGACGGCGCCGGTGATCCGGAAGCAATCAAGGATCGTCTGAACCAGATCAAGGCGCAGTATGAAGAAACTTCATCCAGCTTCGACAGAGAAAAATTACAGGAAAGAATGGCTAAATTAGCCGGTGGTGTTGCAGTGATCCGCGTAGGTGCAGCTACAGAACCCGAGATGAAGGAAGCAAAACTTCGTATGGAAGATGCTCTGGCAGCTACAAAGGCAGCAGTTGAAGAAGGTATCATCTGCGGCGGCGGTTCCGCTTACATCCACGCTTCCAAGAAGGTTGCAGAGATGACAAAAGAACTGTCAGGCGATGAGAAGACAGGTGCCGAAATCGTATTAAAGGCTCTGGAAGCTCCTCTGTTCCACATTGCAGCCAATGCCGGCCTGGAAGGAGCCGTTATCATCAATAAAGTTCGCGAAAGCGAAACAGGCATGGGCTTCGATGCTCTTCATGAAGAATATGTCAACATGATCGAAGCAGGTATCGTTGACCCTGCAAAGGTTACAAGAAGTGCATTACAGAATGCTACCTCTGTTGCATCCACTCTGCTGACAACAGAATCCGTTGTTGCAGCCATCAAGGAGCCCGAACCGGCAGCACCTGCCGGCGGTATGGGCGGAATGATGTAACATTCGGTTATACCCGGAATTTATGTGCCGGGCAGACGGACGATGGTCTGTCTGCCCGGTTTTTTACGTATGGTTCCCGTTCCGGCCCAATATTTGATAAATCGCATCTGCAGGTTGCCTGCGGCTGGGTTTTATGATAAGATATCTGCAGACGGAAAGACCGTGGTGATGCAGGCCGCCTGAGACCGGTATGGGTGGTCTGCCCCTTTTGCGTTACGGGTTTACGTAAAATATATTATATGAATAATCAGGAGGATGAGCAGGATGGAAAGTCAGTATTACGAACATCTGGTACATTGCAAAGCTTCACCGCTGGTGCAGATTTTGAGAGTACTCAGTGTGGTGGGCTTTGTTTTTTCATTCATACTTATGACCACATCGATCATTGTGGGAATCATTGGCTGTGTGCTGATGGGTCTGCTGTTCTGGTTCAGCAATCAGGAAGCCGGAAAAGAGTATGAGTATGTCTATGTGGATGGAGATATTTCTTTTGATGCGATTTACAATAAGTCAAAAAGAAAAAACAAGGCAAAGACATCATGGGAGGAGACCAGGCTGGTCTGCAGAGCGGACGCTCCGGAGCTGGAGGGCTATCGTCAGAAAAATGCAAAGGTACAGAGCTTCACCGGCAGCAGTAAGGAGGGTATCTACGCGCTTGTTACCGAAGCAGGCGGTGTACCTGTCATTACATATTTTGAGCCCGCACAGGAGATGCTGGAGATGATGTGGCGCAAATCACCTTCCAGAGTAAAACGATAACAGGATAAGATGATAAAACCGTTCTTTCAACCGGCATTTCCGACCGGTCAGGGAGCGGTTTTTCAGCCTGAGGGAGCCTCTGTCCGGTTCCATTGTTCGGCATATTGTGCTTTTTCAACCGGTTTTCCGACGAAATTTTTATTTGACAATGGATATCTTTTCTGATAGACTGTAAAACAACTTCAGAGCAGATAACAATTTTCGCAGAAAATTACGGTTGTCTGCTGAATTCATTTAAAACGGTTCAGATTTTTCGACTATCTGGATATTACTGCTTACTGAACTGTGACAATATTTTTTATGTTTTGCGAAAGAGAGGTTTATACTGTGGGAACTATAATCGGTGAGGGCATTACTTTTGATGACGTATTATTGGTACCTTCTTATTCTGAGGTGATTCCGAATCAGGTATCACTGGAGACTTATCTTACCCAAAAGATTAAACTGAACATTCCGATGATGAGTGCAGGTATGGATACGGTTACAGAGCATCGCATGGCGATTGCCATGGCTCGTCAGGGCGGTATCGGTATTATTCATAAAAACATGTCTATCGAAGCACAGGCTGCTGAGGTCGATAAGGTAAAGCGTTCCGAGTACGGCGTTATTACTGATCCTTTCTATCTTTCTCCTGAACACACCATTGCCGATGCCAATGAGCTGATGGCAAAGTACCGCATTTCCGGTGTACCGATCACAGAAGGTACAAAGCTGGTCGGCATTATCACAAACCGTGATCTTAAATTCGAGACAGATTTCAGCAAAAAGATTAAGGAATCCATGACTTCGGAGGGGCTTGTAACAGCCCGCGAAGGTATTACTCTGGAAGAAGCAAAGCAGATTCTCGGAAAGGCAAGAAAGGAAAAGCTTCCCATTGTTGACGAGAATTTCAATCTGAAAGGCCTGATCACGATTAAGGATATTGAAAAGCAGATCAAGTATCCTTTATCAGCCAAGGATGCGCAGGGACGTCTGCTGTGTGGTGCTGCAGTCGGCATTACTGCCAATGTACTGGCCCGTGTGGAAGCACTTGTAAAGGCAAAAGTGGATGTGATCGTAGTGGATTCCGCACATGGTCATTCTAAAAACATTCTGAATGCCGTAAAAGAGATCAAGGAAGCTTTCCCTGAGCTTCAGGTAATCGCCGGCAACGTGGCAACGGGAGCTGCTGTAAAGGCTCTGATCGAGGCCGGTGCTGATGCGGTTAAGGTTGGTATCGGGCCCGGTTCCATCTGCACCACCCGTGTGGTTGCAGGTATCGGTGTTCCGCAGGTTACCGCTATTATGGACTGCTACAACGCAGCGAAGGAATACGGCGTTCCGATTATTGCGGACGGCGGCATCAAATACTCGGGCGACATTACAAAATCCATCGCAGCAGGTGCCAACGTATGTATGATGGGTTCCATGTTTGCAGGCTGCGACGAGGCTCCCGGCGATTTCGAACTGTTCCAGGGCAGAAAGTACAAAGTATACCGCGGCATGGGTTCCATCGCTGCCATGGAGAATGGTTCCAAAGACCGTTATTTCCAGGAAGATGCCAAGAAACTGGTTCCCGAAGGCGTGGAAGGCCGTGTTGCCTACAAGGGTTCCGTTGAAGATACCGTATTTCAGCTGATCGGTGGTCTGCGTTCAGGTATGGGATACTGTGGTGCCCCTGATATCGAGACATTGAAGGAAACAGGCAGATTTGTTAAGATTTCCGCAGCTTCCCTGAAGGAAAGTCATCCCCACGACATTCATATTACAAAGGAAGCACCCAACTACAGTATTGATCAGTAATCAGATTTTCCTGTCGGATATTGATGCAGGATAAAAAGTGAATTTCACTGTGAGAGGAGATAGTCAGTCAGATTATCTCCTCTTTTGCCAGCAGATGATGCCAAAACTGTAAAGAAGAATCAAAAAGAAAGTGAACTGTTCGCAGCAAAAGAATTACGGCAATGACCATTGAGAAAATGATCATGGTAAAGGAGCAATAGCAGATCATTATGGTACAGAATTCAGATAAACTGCCTGAAAAAGGCAGAAACGGAAAAACGGATGGAATGGTTCAGGAAAAACACAGCTCAGGAAATTACGGCGCAGGTAAATGCAGACCGGGAAAAAAGAGAAAAAAAGGTTCTTCCACCGGCAGACTGCTGAAACGCCTCTTTTTCTGTCTGGCTGTGCTGTGTGTTCTGACATGGACCGTAAACGGTTTTTCAGGCGGTGGGTATTTTGATAACAGCGGCTTCAGGAAAACTGTGGAAGCGCCCCGGGATGATGAAATGCCGGACTGGATCACACAGCAGTTTCTGCCGGTAAATGATTATTCCAGACCGGGAATCCCTCTGGAGCAGGTGAACGGTGTGGTGGTTCACTATGTGGCCAATCCCGGGAGTACCGGCTGGGAAAACTGGCATTATTTTGAGGGACTGTCCGAGTCCCATGAGACGAAGGCAGGAGCACATTTTATCATTGGTCTGGACGGAACAATCATTCAGTGCGTTCCGCTGAGCGAGCTGACCTACTGCAGCAACAGCAGAAATGTGGATACGATTTCCATAGAATGCTGTCACCCCGGGGAAGACGGCAAATTTACCGATGAGACCTATAATTCTCTGGTAAAGCTCTGCCGCTGGCTGCTGGATTATTACCATCTGGACAGCGATGACGTGATCCGGCATTATGATGTGACAGGTAAGCTGTGTCCGCTGTACTTTGTGGAACACGAAGACGCCTGGGAAGCATTTAGGGATAAGCTGAAGTAAAAGGGTATAAACAGGTAAGAGGTATAAACAGGTAAGAGGCATAAACAGGTAAGAGGTATAAACAATCAGAAAAAAGCCATACTATAGCAGAACAGGAAAGCAACAAAAAAGAAAGTGTTTGCCTGAAAGGATCTGGAGGTTGATATGGCTTTTACAATCAGTAAGAAGATTGATGATAATATCCGGTATTTTCATAAAAGGCTGGCTGTGGACCGCAATTTTGATATTATTTACCGGGTTCTGAATATCAGCGGGCGCAGGGCCTGCCTTTATATGGTGGATGGATTTACAAAGGATGAGGTGATACAGAAGCTTCTGCAGACGCTCATCGGGACGAAGCCGGATCAGGTGCCGGCAACGGCCCACGAATTGTCAAAGACGCTGCTTCCCTACGGGGAGATTGGTCTGGCAAAGGATGCCGATACAGTCATCAATGAGCTTTTGATGGGAATTACCATCATGTTTGTGGACGGGTACGATCAGGCACTGACCATCGACTGCCGGATCTATCCTGTCCGGAGCGTGGAAGAACCGGACAAGGACCGGGTGCTGCGCGGCTCCAGAGACGGATTTGTGGAGACACTGGTATTCAATACGGCGCTGATCCGCCGCCGGATCCGCGACCCGAAGCTGATCAATGAAATCATGCAGGTGGGCAGCAGTTCATCCACCGATATCGCCATCTGCTACATGCAGGACCGGGTGGATCAGGAATTGCTGGAAACCATTAAAATGCGCATGAAAAATCTTCGGGTGGATGCACTGACCATGAATCAGGAAAGTCTGGCGGAATGCATTTATCCGCACAAATGGTACAATCCTTTTCCGAAATTCAAATATTCGGAGCGCCCCGACACGGCTGCAGCGTGTATTCTGGAGGGAAGCATTGTTATTCTGGTGGATAATTCACCGGCGGCCATGATTCTTCCTTCCAGTATTTTTGATATTATTGAAGAAGCCAATGATTATTATTTTCCGCCGGTTACAGGCACATATCTCCGTCTGAGCCGGATGCTGGCATTTCTTCTGGCCATGTTTCTGACACCGCTGTTTCTGCTGGCGGTCAATTACCCGGAACTGCTTCCGAACTCCATACGTTTCATCCTGCCCCGGGAACCGGTAAATGTACCATTTATCTGGCAGCTGCTGATTCTGGAATTTGCAGTAGATGGTCTGAAGCTGGCAGCGGTCAATACGCCCAATATGCTGACGACGCCTCTTTCGGTGATTGCCGGGCTGATCATAGGTGATTTTGCTGCCAGTTCAGGGTGGTTCAACGCGGAAACCATGCTGTATATGGCTTTTGTGGTGTTGGCTAATTACACCCAGACCAGTATGGAGCTGAGCTATGCGCTGAAATTCATGCGCCTGATTCTGCTGATTCTCACCCAGCTGTTGGGTGTATGGGGATTTGCCGCAGGCACTGCGATCGCACTGGGAGCCATCATCGGCAACCGCACCATCGCCGGGAAAAATTATCTGTATCCCATCGTTCCTTTTGACGGAAAAGAGGTTCTGCGGCGGTTCTTCCGGGTGCGCATCCAGTATACCTGGGAGCGCAGTGAGGAGAACGGAGAGAAAAAGGATATGCAGTGAAGAGAGAACGGTACGACAATAAAAAGAGAAGAGAAGGAGAAGGGACACATGAAAAGGGAACTGGCGGATAAAATGACCGGTCCGCAGTATGAAGCGGTGACTCATAAGGATGGCCCCATGATGGTGCTGGCAGGACCGGGATCGGGCAAGACATTTGTCCTGACCCGCAGGATTCAGGAGCTGATTGAGGGCGGTCATGTAAACCCCGGCAATATTCTGGTGGTGACGTTTACCAGAGCTGCTGCCGACCAGATGAAGGAACGCTTTCTGAAAATGTCCGGGCAGGAGACCACTGTCGTGTCCTTCGGTACCTTTCATTCTGTTTTTTTCAAAATCATCCGTTATGCATATCAGTATACGGGGAACCAGATCATCCGTGAGGAACAGAAATATGCGGTTCTGCGGGAAATCATCAGGAGCCGGCAGGTAACCATTGAGGATGAAAAAGAATTTATCAACGGTATTCTCAGTGAGATCAGTGTGGTCAAAGGAGAAATGATGGACCTTGATCATTATTATTCTGTTTCCTGCCCCTCTGATGTGTTCCGCAGTATTTACATGGCTTATCAGGGGTGGATGGATCAGAACCGGATGATTGATTTTGACGATATGCAGGTCATATGCTGGGAGCTGTTCCGGGGCAGGCCGGATATTCTGGCCTCCTGGCAGAAAAAGTATCAGTATATTCTGGTGGATGAATTTCAGGATATCTGCCGGATCCAGTACGAACTGGTTCGGATGCTGGCGGCGCCTCAGAACAATCTGTTTATCGTCGGGGATGATGACCAGTCCATCTACCGTTTCCGGGGAGCAAGACCGGAGATCATGATGGGATTTGAGAAGGATTATCCGGGCTGCAGAAAGGTTCTGCTGGATGTGAATTTTCGCTGTGACCGCAATATTGTGGCGGCAGCAGGCCGGGTGATTGAAAAGAACAGAACCCGGTTTACCAAGGCAATCCGGGCTGGCCGGCCGGCTGCCCATGCGGTGCTGGTAAGAAAATTCGATGACAGCAATCAACAGTATCTTCATGTGATCCGTGAAATACAGAAAAAATCTCAGGAAGGAACTCCTCTGGAAGAAATGGCGGTGCTTTTCCGGACAGTCCGCTGTGCCGGAGGGATGGTTCAGAAATTGATGGATTTTAATATCCCTTTTCAGATGAAGGATGTTCTGCCTGACCTGTACAGCCATTTTATCAGCAGAAACATCCTTGCCTATGTGCGGATTGCCATGGGAAGCCGGGAGAGAAGCGATTTTCTTGAGATCATCAACCGGCCCAACCGTTTTATCAGCCGGAATGTATTTGATACGCCTCAGGTGTCTTTCGGTGCACTGGCGGCAAAGTTCAGGGACAGGGAATGGATGGCAGACCGGATTTACAAGCTGGAAGTGCAGATTAAAATGCTGTCGAAAATGACGCCGTATGCGGCCATCAGCTATATCCGCAATGCCGTGGGATATGAACAGTATCTTCAGGAATATGCGCAGTTCCGCCGGATGAAGCCTTCGGAACTTCTGGATGTGCTGGATGAAATTCAGGAGGCTTCCAGAGAATTTGATACATACGAAGCATGGCTGCAGTATATTGAATCCTATCAGAAGGAGCTGAAGGAGCAGGCCGCTGACCGGAACCGGAGGGGAGAAGGCGTGGTGCTTTCCACCATGCACGGATCGAAGGGGCTGGAGTATGATACAGTTTATATCATAGATGCCAATGAGGGAATCACTCCTCATGAAAAAGCGGTGCTTGACGAGGATATAGAAGAAGAGAGGCGGTTGTTTTATGTGGCAATGACGCGGGCAAAAAACCATCTGCTGATCTGCTGCACGAAAGAAAAGTTTAATAAAGCCCAGCAGCCTTCCATGTTTATAAAAGAATTTCTGGGATCAGGAAAGAAAAAACAGAAGAAAGAATAAAAAAGAAGAAATAAACAGAAGAAATAAACCGGGAAATTGAAAACGCCCCGCAGCCGGATTGATGTACGGCTGCAGGGCGTTTTTATACAGTATGATCTGTTATGACTGCATGTCTTCAGGAACATTGTCGAAGAAATCAACTTCATCCAGATGTTCGTCGAATGCATCGATTGCTGCGTCAAATTCATCATCGTCTTCGATGTTGATAAGCTGAGGTATACCGTCCTTATCAACTCCGTAGCCGTAGATAAATACGCGTCCCTCCGGATCAGAAAGATCTTCCATGGGCTGTACAGCGATATACTCCTTACCGCCTGTGGTATAGATCAGAAGTACGGCACACTCCATGGTGCTGCCGTCATCCAGTTCGATGGATACAGTTAAATCGATTCCGGGATCATCATTTTTCTTTGCCATAATACATTCTCCTTTATAATCATTATACGTTAAAACGGAACAGAATCACGTCTCCGTCTTTTACTACATAATCCTTGCCTTCCAGACCGATGAGACCTTTTTCTCTGGCAGCAGCGTAGGTGCCTGCATCCAGCAGATCCTGATAATTGACCACCTCGGCACGAATGAAACCGCGTTCAAAATCGGAGTGGATCTTGCCTGCTGCCTGAGGGGCTTTTGTTCCTTTTTTAATGGTCCATGCGCGGGTTTCCGTTTCACCGGCAGTCAGGTAGCTGATCAGACCCAGCAGACTGTAGCTGGCCTGAATCAGTTTTTCCAGACCGGATTCGCTTAATCCCAGATCCTCCAGAAATTCCTGCTTTTCGTCGTCTTCCAGCTCTGCAATCTCCTGCTCGATCTCTGCGCAGACAACGAATACTTCGCTGCCTTCTTTTGCTGCAAACTCTCTGACGGAAGCAACGTATTCATTGGAAGCTCCGTCGTCAGCCAGATCATCTTCGGAAACATTGGCCGCATAGATAACCGGCTTGGCGGTCAGCAGATCGAGAGAGTTTACAAATGCCATGGCCTCCTCATCATCCAGAGTAAATGTCTTGGCAGAATTGCCATCCTCCAGATGCTTCTTCAGCTGTTCCAGAATCTCCAGTTCCTTAGCCAGCGCCTTATCATTTCTTGCACCGCGGACCGTTTTGGAAATGCGGCGTTCCAGCACATCCAGATCGGCAAACAGCAGTTCCAGATTGATGGTCTCAATATCACGCAGGGGATTGATGCTTCCGTCCACATGGATGATATTGGAGTCCTCAAAACAGCGGACAACGTGAACGATGGCATCTACCTCGCGGATATGGGACAGGAACTGGTTGCCCAGACCTTCGCCTTTGGAAGCACCCTTTACAAGGCCGGCGATATCCACAAATTCCACAACCGCAGGTGTGATCTTTCTGGAATTGTACATATTGGCCAGCAGACCCAGACGGAAATCGGGAACCGGAACAATTCCCACGTTGGGATCGATGGTACAGAACGGATAGTTGGCAGACTCCGCTCCGGCTTTTGTCAATGCATTAAATAAAGTACTTTTGCCTACGTTGGGCAGGCCTACGATACCTAATTTCATATATTCTAAATCTCCTTTATTTTCAATGGTTTTTCGGGTTTTGGGGACACACTCCGCACCAATTCCGCACCAATTTTTCGCAGCGCACCATTTTTAACTTGCCACATTGGTGTCCTGTTCGAAC
>JALFLM010000103.1 GCA_022774705.1 Lachnospiraceae bacterium
TAATCCACCAGCCGGTATCCCGGATAACTCTGTTCCAGTTTCTCTTTCACACAATTTCTGTTCTCTGCCATCTGACGGACATCTTTCTTCCGGAAGCGAGAATAGCTGAAAGTCCGTTTTGGTTTCTTAAGCCCGACCGAACAGTTCCATCTGCGCTGGCCGGCCTTTCTCTCGTAGTTCCCCTTGCAGAGATATGTTGCCAGACCCGTCAGCCAGGTGTTCGGATCCGGATGCAGCCTCTCACATTTTGTCCGCTGCCCATGCTTCCACAGATCTTCCATCTCGTCTCTGCTTAATCCACAGGAATAGATCACATGATGGTGGACCCGTTTTTCCTTCCCGGACTTCGGATCAGAATATTCCGTCACGTAAATGTACTTCATCTTCGGCAGCCCCCTTTTCTTCAGCCTGCGGTTGACCCGGGCAAAATAATTCCTCAGGATACGCTGGGCATCGTCAATGGTCTCCGGAAGATTATCCGGATCGTATTCCAGCGTGATCCAATAGTCGCCTTCTCCAAAATTGGCATTGACCCGGTTGATAAATTCCTGACAGCTCCTTCTCGTGTTCAGCTGCTTCTGAGCCTGGCTGCTTTCTTTCTTCCGTTCCCTTGGGATATCCTCCATCATCCGGAAGGCCGGGAAACAATCAACCACCAGAGTCCGGCCGGCATGAACCGTAGCTGTCCGGTACAAACAGGAGACCTTCCCGGAACGAAGCATCTCCTCCAGTTCCTGCTCGGAAAGGGATTCAATATTCTGCTTATATGACTGCTCAATATCATAATCGTCATACAGACGTTTCTTTCTGTGCTTCACTTTCCGGTTCATTTAGTCCATCCTCCAGATAAATGATTGAGTTGTTACTACCACATTACAAGCCCGTTAAAAAATTCCTATTAATATAAGAAAAAAGAGCGTGAAAAAGCCGGCACAGCAGCTTTACGCTCTGTTCCGGATCATACCGCCCTTTGTCTTGTGATATAATAACTACTATTATGAAACCGCATTCCCAAACTCCCCTTTCTTTGCGGCTTCATCCATCATTGCTCCATGTCCACCATTATCTCAACTGTTTTAGTTTTTCAATTGTCTCTGCCCGCACCGATGACAGTAATCATGTTTCGGATTGATCCTTTTATGACATCTCCCGCATACACGGACCCCATTACTCAGCAGCTCCGGCTTCATCGCGATCCGATAAGAGGATAATTCTTTGAGACGTCCTTTTAACTGAATCTTCAGCTGAATAGCAGCCTCCTGATTTGATGTTTTTTCTTCCATTCTTATCTCCTTACTCTTCATAGGAAGAATCTGCCCTTATAATTCTCTGTGTTTTAATCGTATCCTTCGACGTCATTGCAATTACCGCCGTGATTCCATCTCCCACGCTGCAGGTAACCTTTTTAATTTTCTCATCAGCCACAGCATCCACCAGATCCGATAAAAACGGTACGATATCCTGATGCATGGAATCTGCAATTGTATCATCTGCAAATAACTGCCGGATCCGGATTTTCGCTTTCTCCCGTCTTCTCATTTTCCGTGTATAAAGAGACGCCTGCGTACAATCACACAATTCTGTAGCCACGGTTTCTGCTTCCTGAACACCCCAGTTAACCAGAACATCCACCATCATGCTCTGACCGCAGTACCGGCACGCAGCCTGCATCTGACAGATCAGAGCCGGATCCTTTTCCCTTGCCTTCTTAACTTCATCATTAAGCATAATCGACCATCCTTCCGTAAAATAAAAAAGTACCCTTTTTCTATCAAATGCAGACTTGCATTTTTACGCATCATCTGATAGAATAACAGTACTCTATTATTTGCCTGTCCGGATTTAAGATTCCCAGTCTCACCGGACAGGCTTTTTTTATTCTTTTTTCATTCCCACTTTTCTTCCAGCAGCAGCATCTCGATAGCATCTGGAATTGCAATTTTATGGATCCTGTTTTTATACCACAGAGATTCATAATCAATATCCGCTTCTTCTGCCCATTCCTGCATCGTCTTTTTCTCATATTTGCCGGTAAACACATTTCTTGCACTCCGGTGCAGGCTCCGGTCTTTCTCCTGCTGCCTTTTCTCCCATAACCTCATGCAGTGATAAGAGCAGAAGATTTTTCTCCCGTTTCCAAACCCAAGCCGTTTATAAACATGACTGTTCGGAACCAGGCGGAACTTTTTATAACAATATGAGCACTTTGCTGTACAGTCCCCTGTTACGCTGGCCGTGTAATCTGCGATTCTTCCATGCATTTTTTCTCCTCTTTTTATACCGGAAATAGACCTTCTGGAACAAAAAGTCATTTTTCAATAGATCTCTTCCCTGCGTTTTCTTACTTCTACACGCTTGGATAGACATTCATCCAGAGTATGTACAAGGAAAAACAGATCAGACATATCTTCCGGAAAAATATCTTTATTGTCTACGATCTCACTGATCTGCATGCGAGTCAGGTTAATTATTTTTGTTAAGCAATTTTCCATTTTTCCTACATCCTCCTACCGTGAGAGCCAAATGTATAAACTCTATCTGCCCTGCTTCCCAGCAGCGCATGCTATTCTCTTCTGTCGTTTCCTGCTGCAATGATCAGACAGGAAAATATCAGCCCGGTAAAGCAGCCTGAAACAAAAGCAACAGAGGCTATCAAAATATTCATTTGCATCATCTCCTTAATTAAAATTCTGAATTAATCAACCACCTGCAATATGATTAAACATCCTGCTTCCGGCCTGAAAAGCAAATCCGATAATAAAAACCGTAAAAGCCATCCAAAAATAGATCTTTGTGTCATCCAGCAGTATATTCATCTTTTCTTTCATATGCTTGCGTCCTTTCTGTTTTTTTCGGGCCGGTACTCCCCAATACCGGCCCATCTATGTAATTAAGAGGAATAAACATGTCCTTCCGGGCGACAATTCCCGGAAGGAATGCGGATAACGGGATTCGAACCCGCAACCTCTGGAACCTAACTCCAGCGCGTCTGCCTGTTGCGCCATATCCGCATTGCCGGCCAGCCGTAACTGGCCGGTTTTATAAAGGAATAAAATATGGAAGCTACAATCCCTCTGTAGAGGGGAGCAGAGCTACCGGGATTCGAACCGGCTCTCCGGGACAGCGGGATTATCCCGGCTCCGCTGTGCCATCAGCGCCCCGGCGCGCAGCCGGCATGCAGCTCCCATGCCGGCCACCAAAAAGAGAAATATGAGGGAGTTCCATTTGCTCCGGGCCATACCCGAAGCAGTGGATTATCCGGGGATCGAACCCGGCACCTTCCGACTGCATCTGAGCCGGCTGCTCCGCCACTGAGCTTATAATCCGAAACAGGCGTCTGGATTTCACCGCCTGCCCTGTGTGATTGGAGGTTAAGTGATGTGCCCTGTCTCCCGACAGTGCAGAATCTATCTAAATCTGTTTCATAAGGTCAAACATAGCAGCCGGAATCTGTTTAATTGCACTGCTGCTTTCTCTGATATCATCCACACGTTCCATATCCAGTGATTCCGATACATCCGGATACTTTTTCTGAAAAAACTTCAAGAGTTCCTGCTGCAGATCTTCTCTGGTCAGGAGATTTTCATAGTGTAAAATGCATTCCACGATGAAATCTGAACTGCAGCCGTGTGCTTCCAGAATCTCCAGAGCCTTTCGATGCGCTTCCACATCTGGATCCAGTGAAAGCAGCTTCCTGATCCTTGCCATCACATCACCCGGTCAAGCAATGCTTCATATGCCCGGGCATTGGCTGTTTCATCCAGGCAGCCCACCGTATTGATCTGATACCGCTCCCAGAATTTATTCAGCAGCATTGCTCCACCGCCGATAAACAAAGTCGGCACTGAAAAATCAAATCCCCGTTCCCTGAGCCGGTATAACAGATCCTTTATGTACTGGTCCCTCTGAAGCCTGCATATCCGGTCGATCAGCTCCGCCTTCAGATGCAGATTTTCCATCTCCATTACGGAACTGCAGATCTGATTCTCGCTGATATTGATCCCGGCCGGCTCCAGATCGTCCCGACATTTATTCGTCAGGTTGATCACACCTCGGTTCAGGCTGACAAAACTCGATGTGATCGGCATACCTCCGGAAATCATAAAAGCATCCACCGTACCGCCGCCGATGTCAATCACATTCAGTTCCTTATATCCGGAAAACTTATCATAATTCGCCAGATAGGCAGCGTACCCCTGCGGATAGACCTCTACCCGTGTGATTTCTATACTATACGGATTCCCATTCCACTGGAAATCAAATTTCCTGTCCGTGAAATAATCCTTATACTTCGGTGCTTCCATACCATACCGCTTCAGCGGGGTTCCTACACCCAGTTCCAGTTCCTGATCTGGTTTCAGCTTTCTGGCCACAATGGCCTTCCCAACTGCAGGCAACATCTGTAGAAACATATTGTCGCTCTTGGTCTTATCTGTTTCTACAGCATCCCTGCATTCCCCAACGGAATAAAATCTGTCATCATATGCAATCCTGTTATCTGCTGCCACCGGTTCAGCAGCGCATTCAATCAAACCGCTCTGGTACGAAAACCCTGTGCTGCTTTTCGTCCAGAAATTTCCTGAATCAATTCCCAGTCTCATCTTTAATTAATTCCTTTCCAGTTACCAGATGGTAACTTCTGCTCCATTCTTTCACCAGTCGTTACCATCTGGTAACTATTCATGCACTTTTTTGGTTACCAGTTGGTAACTGTCCGTCAAATCGTTACCATCTGTTAACCAAAATATCTGAAATCAGTTACCATCTGGAAACTATGTCTTCTAATCTGCTGCATTTCGTTACCAGATGGTAACGCTTCCTTTTATCCGGCCATCTGCCGTTTCCGAAACTCTATGTATTCATCCAGATTAAATCGCCACGTTGCTCCGCGGCCCGAATGCTGCCTCGTCGCAAATGTCTGCCCCTCAATACGGGTTGCACACTGCAGCTCATATCTGGAAAACCCGATCTTAGCCAGCTCTGAGATTGTATAATATCTCTTTTCCGTCATATGTTCCTCCTTTCAGGCCGCCGGATGACCGGCAGCCACGGCTTACAATAAAGTGCTGTGATAAATTTATTCCAAGGGCCATGCCCATCAAGAAGCTTAATCCTGATATCCATATCCGTAGATGGACAATCTGTCCATCAGGCTTTGCATCGCATCTGACTTCTTACGCGCGGATCCGCTTAATGCCATATTGGTACGCGGATTTTCAGAAAAAGCCTTCTGCTTTTTCGC
>JALFLM010000192.1 GCA_022774705.1 Lachnospiraceae bacterium
TGAGATATCCAAGACCCCTTGAAGACGACGAGGTAGATAGGGCAGGGGTGGAAGTACGGTAACGTATGGAGCTGACTGCTACTAATCGGTCATCAGCTTGACCAGTGTCTGGTGAGATGGTCTGGATTGAAAATAAAAAGAATTTTAAAAAGAATAAAAAGTTCTTGACATAATCTTGATAAAGTGGTAAGATATTAAAGTCGATTTGCAGTTTTGAAGGTACAATCAAAGATATGGCCCAGTGGCTCAGTTGGTTAGAGCGCCGCCCTGTCACGGCGGAGGTCGAGGGTTCGAGTCCCTTCTGGGTCGTTTATATGGGATCTTAGCTCAGCTGGGAGAGCATCTGCCTTACAAGCAGAGGGTCATAGGTTCGAGCCCTATAGGTCCCATTTAAAATTAAATATCAATTTGTTATGGGGGAAGTCCCGAGTGGCCAAAGGGGACAGACTGTAAATCTGCTAGCTATGCTTTCGGTGGTTCGAATCCACCTTCCCCCATTTGGATATCATCCAAAATTAAATAATGACGCGGGGTGGAGCAGTCCGGAAGCTCGTCGGGCTCATAACCCGAAGGTCGCAGGTTCAAATCCTGTCCCCGCAACTCAATGCCCAGATAGCTCAGTTGGTAGAGCAGAGGACTGAAAATCCTCGTGTCGCTGGTTCGATTCCGGCTCTGGGCATTTTATAAGGCATGGGATACTAGCTCAGGTGGTAGAGCACTTGACTTTTAATCAAGTTGTCCGGGGTTCGAGTCCCCGGTGTCTCATTTAGTAAGATCAGAAGTATCGGTATGGTACTTCTTTTTTTATATTTTGTAGGATTGTGCAGTTGCCAATTAAAAAGAACAGGTAATATTACCTGTTCTTTTTAATTGGCATTTTATAACTGTTCAGAGCCAGGAAGTCGAGATGGATCTGAACAGTTACGCTAATTAATATTTGAAAACAGCAATACCATAAGCGGGCAGTGCATAGGCAAGACGGTAGGATTTGCCATCGCAGATTTCTTTAACGGGAGTCAGGATATCTGCCGACTCAGGTTTGGAAATCAGGCCGCGTGATTCATCCAGAATTAATGTATATTTACATTTTTTCGGAACGCCGACAGCATATTCAGGATAAGCTACAGGCGTGAAATTCAGTACGAATAACAGGTTGCTACCTGATTTGGGGGCAGTACGGACGAAACTGAAAATACTGCGTTTATTGTCAGTGGAATTAATCCATTCAAAACCACTGTGAGGTCGGCTGTCTGTGTGCATGCAGCTGTATTTTTTATAAATGGAAAGCAGATCATGTACTAACAGATGCAGCTGCCTGTGCTGTGGGTCGTACTGAAGATACCAGTCAAGCTGACGTTCTTCATCCCACTCGCTGTCCTGAGCGAAATCCTGTCCCATAAACAAAAGCTTTTTGCCGGGCTGTCCCATAAGATATGTGTAAGCTACTTTTAAATTCGCAATACGGGATTTTTTGTCACCGGGCATCTTCTGATACATGGAACCCTTTTGATGCGCTACATCATCGTGAGAAACAGGGAGGATAATATGGTTCTGATCCGTATCGGTCACACAGGAAATCATACTGCTGTGATTAAACTGGCGGAAATAAGGATCATATTTCATGTACTCCAGAAAGTCATTTACACCTTTTGTATTCCATTTAAAATCAAAACCGAGTCCTCCGTTTTCTACAACTGCAGTGACGTCGGAACGGGATGCGGAATCACCGGTTATCATAAGTACTCCAGGATTTCTCTTATGCATCATACTGTTCAGATGTTTGAAAAATTCGGCAGCCTGCTGATTGCTGTCAGCAAAAGAAGAACCTGAATCCATGTGAAGTCCGTCAATATGGAACTGTTCAACCCAGAATAAAGCGTTGGCAATCAGAAAATTGCAAACCTGATTTCTGCCGAAATCAAATACTTTGGTGCCCCATTTGCTGTTTTCGCCTTTTGCAGGATCTGCATATTCGTAAACAGGTTTTCCGTCAAACCCGGCAAGTCCATGGGCATCTTTGGGAAAATGGCCCGGTACCCAGTTAAGAATTACGCCGATTCCGTTATTATGAAGGTAATTCACCATGTAAGCAAAATCTTCCGGAGTTCCATACCGGGATGTCGGTGCGTAATAGCCTGTAACCTGATATCCCCATGAAGCGTCCAGAGGGTGTTCGGGAATTCCCATTAATTCAATGTGGGTGTATCCCATCTCTTTTACATATTCTGTTAATTCGCTGGCAAGTTCACGATATGTAAAATACCAGCTTCCGTGTTCATCACGGTGTTTTTTCCAGGAACCAGGATGAACTTCATATATGGCTACAGGGGCTTCCAGAGAGTCTTTTTGGGACCGTTTTTCCAGCCATTTTTTATCAGTCCATTTAATTTTGCTTAAATCGGTTACGACGGAAGCTGTACCGGGTCTGCATTCTGAAAAATTCGCATAGGGGTCAGCTTTATAAATAATTCGGTCATCAGCTGTGCGTATTGCATATTTGTATATTTCACCAATTTCAATATCGTTCGTAAATATCTCGAAAATTCCGCATTCCGGAATTGGTGTCATGCGGTGCTTTGATATGTCCCAGTTATTGAAATTCCCTACAAGACTGACAGCTTTTGCATTGGGTGCCCAGACCGCAAAATAAATTCCTGATTTTTTTCCGATCTTAACAGAATGAGAACCCAATTTTTTATAAATCTCATAGTGTGTACCGTGCCCGAAAAGGTAGCGATCCATCTCAGACAGAAATCCAGTAGCTTTCATAGTAACTCCCTTCTTTTACTCTGTGTGTATAGAGCTGGCCGCAAAGTTGCGGATTATATGTCACATTATATTACGTAACGATTTTTTTTGCAACAATAAGAAAAATAAAGAAAATAAACATCTTCTAAAGAAAAAATGAAATATATGATTGCATATTGACAAATGAAATGTACGCAATTATAATACGTTACATACTTGTTATCACACATGATAAGAAAAGAGGTGAAGTGAGATGCATAGTGTAATAGGTATATGTGATTCCAATACAGTATATATGAAAAAGCTGGCAGAATCTTTTATGTGTAAGTCAGATATTCCATTACAGATTATGACTTTTTCCGATTGCAGTCAGTTGATTGAATATTTAGGAGAACACAGCCTGGATGTTCTGATTATTGACAGGGCACTTCGGGAAGCAGATTTCAATCAGGAGTGCGGTGTGAATGCAGGTAATAATACAGGTAATAATACAGGCCGGCAGATGGAGGTGGTGGAGCAGCATATCAGATATATACTGGAATTATCGGATGAGAAAGGAGGTATGGAGCAAAGCGGTGATTTTAGTTTCAGAATCAGCAGATACCAGTCGTCAACTGAACTGTTTTGTCTGATCAGTCGTTTGTTTACGGGGAACCGGAAGGCGGGAGACCGGATCATGGAAGCAGCGCCGGAATATGGTGTCAGCTATTCCTGGAAAGGCTCTGGTAAAAAGAATTCGGATAAACTGCAGATTTGCGGGCTTGACATGGAAGAGCAGAGTGGTAAATCCGAAGGCTGTATCATAACGGTTTATTCACCGGTGAACCGATGCGGGAAAACTTCTCTGGCGGTCCTTTTAGCTGAACTGCTGATGCAGAAAAGTTCTTCTCTTATGATCAGTATGGATCATCATTCAACGATTTTTTCTGAAGAGGAACTGAATCTTTCGGAATTGATCTATTGTATGAGCAGGGAGAATAATCTTCGTGTTGAAGCGGATGCTTTTGGAGATTTTACCGAGTATGAAAGCTATGTAAAAACATGGGGAGATTTGATGTACATTTCCGCACCGGGTACCGTGGAAGATCTGGTTCAGGTATCTGCAGTTCAGCTGTGCAGGTTGATGAATATGCTGAAGTACAACAGCAGATATCACTATATTGTAATGGATTTATCGGAGGGGATGGAAAGCCTCCACAAGGTTCTTGAACAGAGTGATCTTATTTTTATGCCAATGCTGGATGATTGCGTGTCCAGATGCAAAATTGAGATGTTTGATCAGTATATGCAAAGCATGATGGGGCAGGAGGAATGGAAGGAGCTTGCTGCTAAAATTCACAGAATTCAGCTGCCTCCGGCATATGAATCGGGAGAGGTGGAGAATTATTACAGAGAACTGATCTGGAGCAATCAGGCAAGAGTAGCAGAAGAGATTCTGGAACAATATATATGATGGAGAAATGACAGATGGATGAAACCAGGGAACGGCTGCAGAAGCAGATTATGACGGAATTAAATGACTATGGAGCTGTGTCTGATGATATTCTGCTGCGCAGCATTGACGAGATTGTCTGCAGGGAAGGGCGGCAGCATCATTTTTCACTGAATCGAAAACTGCAGTATCGGAGGGATATTTTCAATGCTATAAGAGGTCTTGATATTATCGAAGACCTTTTGGCGGATGAGTCAATTACGGAGATCATGATTAATGGCCATCGGAATATTTTTGTGGAGCAGTCAGGGCATATCAGACGTTATGAAAAATGTTTTTCTTCCGAAGAAAAACTGAATGATATTATTCAGAAGATGGTTTCTGCAGCAAACAGGGTTGTAAATGAAACAACACCTATAGTAGATGCCAGACTGGCTGACGGTTCACGTTTGAATGTTGTGCTTCCGCCGGTTTCTCTGGCAGGTCCTGTGGTAACAATACGAAAGTTCCCGGAGCAGTTTACTGCGGATCAGCTGATTGAGAAAAATTCCATTTCAGAAGAATGCGCCGCATTTTTGCGTCGTCTGGTGAAGGCACGGTATAACATATTCATAAGCGGAGGAACCGGAGCAGGAAAAACCACTTTTTTAAATGCTCTTTCACATTTTATACCGGAAACAGAGCGTATTATTACGATTGAGGATTCTGCAGAACTGCAGTTGGATATTCCCAATATGGTACGCATGGAAGCCAGAAACAGAAATATGGAAGGGAAAAATGAAATCAGGATACGTGATCTGATTCGGGCAGCTCTCAGGATGCGGCCAGATCGTATTATTGTGGGGGAAGTGCGTTCCGAGGAGGCTCTGGATATGCTGCAGGCTATGAATACAGGGCATGACGGCAGCATTTCCACCGGTCATGCCAACAGTCCGGCTGATATGCTGACGCGTCTGGAGATGATGGTTCTGATGGCAGCAGATATTCCTCTTACTGCAATCAAATCACAGATCGCTTCGGCACTTGATATTTTGATTCATCTGGAAAGATTTCGGGACGGCACCAGAAAAGTGGTTTCTGTGCAGGAGATAACCGGTTATCAAAATGGAGAAATTCACATTCAACCGCTTTTTGTATATGACAGAGAAAAAGGATGTATCTGCAGGACAGAGAACAGTCTGGTTAAAGAAGAAAAACTGCAGAAAACAGGACAATAGGCTGTTTGCATGGGAACCCAAAGAAAAGGCACTGATTTTCCTTGAAGGAGCAGGGCTCAGTCTGACACTGGCGATTACTTTTTTTCAAAGGGTATGGGGACTTTTTCTGACATTTCCTGTTATGCTTCTGTATGTGAAATATGCTGAGAAAAGATTGATTAATAAGAAAAAACATCAGCTGGAAGTGCAGTTTAAAGATGCAATACTTGCTATGGCATCTTCTTTGCAGGCAGGTTATTCTCTGGGACATGCTTTTGAGGATGCGCTGGAGATCAGCGGGGAGATTTATGGAAAAAAGAGCATGATTGTATCGTTGCTGGAAAAAGTTATATGGGGACAGAAACTGAATATTTCCATGGATCAGCTCCTGGAGGAACTGGCAGAAAGAAGTCAGCTTGAGGAAGTAAGGAACTTTACAGAGGTCGTAAAAGTAACCAGACGATATGGAGGAAATCTGCCGGATATGATACAGAAACTGGCCGGAGTGATTGAAGATCGTGTGACCGTGAAAGCGGAAATCATGTCAGTAACTGCCTCGGTAAGGTATGAAGCATATATTATGGATATAATACCCGTGGCAATTATCTGGTACATGAATGTTACAGGACCATCTTTTCTGGAGGTACTGTACAGTGGCTTTGCAGGCAGGCTGTTCATGGCCGTGTGCATGATTATATATATGGGTACAGTGATCTGGCAGTTTCATATGATGGAGAATATGATAGATTGATTTGGATAACAGGAGCAGGAACGGTTCTGATTCTGCTGTATCTTGCGGTAACCGGAAGATGGGCGAGTGAACTTTTTTATGACCGGATTTTTCTGGTCAGATGGGTGAAATCATCAGGGTATTACCTGTACTGTAATATTTTATGCAGGATTTATCATCCGGTAAGTCCGGAGAAATCTAAAAATTACAGAAGACTGCAGCAGATTTATGCAAAAAAGGATGTTTCTGAAGAATGGACGAAGTATCAGGCGGAAAAATATGCGGTTGTTTTAACGGGATTGCTGGTTCTGTGCATTGTGAGCAGCGCAGTACTTGCTTCAGGAAGCTGGAATGAGATGCTGGATGATTACGTGCTGGCACGGCCGGGATATGGGGAGTCTTCAAAGGAGTATTCTTTTCAGGTCATAAACGGAGCAGGTGATCAGGAATCAATTCATCTGATACTTGAACCACAGGTGTATTCCGGTGAGGAAGTACAGCAGAAATTTGAAGCATATTATGAAGTACTGAAAGAAAAAGTCAGAGGAGATAATGAATCTTTACAGAAGGTACGTAAAAATCTGAATTTTGAAGCAGATCCGGCGTGGAAAGGAATTGATATTACATGGAGACCTTCAGATTATGAATTGATTACAGAAGACGGAAAAATACTTCTGGATCAGGCGCAGGAAGGGAAAACAGAGTTGAGTTTATATCTGATTATGACTCATGCACAATACAGCAGAACGTTTGAGATACCAGTGACAATTGTAAAAGATTTATCGGATGCTTCTTTGAATATGCAGTCATATCTGGAGAAGAAACAGGAAAACAGTATGGAGGAGAAATTCTTTAAACTTCCTGATACTTTTAACGGAGAAAAAATCCGGTATATTGTGAAAAAAGAATCCGGGACTGCGGCGGGAATTCTTTTATTGATTGCAGCAGCAGTTTTTCTGCTTTTATATCGTCAGCAGGCTTCTGTAAAAGAACAGTGTGACAGAAGAGAACGTCAGTTGAAAGCGGATTATCCGGAAATTGTCTCAAAGCTGCTGGTACTGATACGGGCAGGGATGCCGGTACGGAGTGCATGGATGCGGATTGCAGAGGATTATCAGATTCAGAAGAAGAAAGATGGTCAGGTTCATTTTGCTCTGGAGGAGATGAATGCAGCAGTCAAAGAGATGAATACAGGCATCAGTGAAGGCAGGGCATATCTTGAGTTCGGCAGGAGATGCGAACAGAATCTCTATCTGAAACTGGGAAGTCTTCTGGAGCAGAATCTGAAAAAGGGAAGCTATGGAATTGCAGCCTTTCTGGAAGGCGAACGGATTCAGGCACTGGAAGAGCGAAGGAGACAGATCAGAGCGGAAGGAGAGCTGGCCGGTACCAAACTGATGGCACCCATGATGGTGTTGTTTGCGCTGGTACTGATGATTATTATGGTACCTTCTCTGATGTCATTTGGAATTTAAGATATTTTATACTGAAAGAACTTCATATTCAGGGAAGTTGTATAAGGATAAAAGAAATGGGGGATGAAATGAAAATTTTTAGAAAAATTAAAAATCATCTGTGCTCAGATGATGGAGTTGGTGTGGTAGAAATTATTTTAATACTGGTGGTATTAATTGCTCTGGTAGTAATTTTTAAAAGTCAGCTGAATACACTGGTGAACAATATTTTTTCCAGCATCAATAAGCAGGCTAGAACAATTTATTAATGCGGGAAATGCCTATGAAAAACAGAGTGCAGGATGGAAGTATTACTGTTTTTCTTAGTCTTCTGCTGGTGGTGCTGATTTCATTGATTACTACATCACTGGAATCAGCACATCTGTCAGCTGTAAGAGGCCGTATTGGAATGTCCGGTGAAGCTGCTATGTATACACTATTTTCTCATTTTGAAAAGTCGCTTTACGATGAGTATAAGCTTCTTTTTCTGGATGAACGGCAGGATTTTGAAAAAATTTTAAAAAATGAGATGGCATTATATGAGCAAACGGAAGCCGGAGTTCAGAAAGAGAATAATCATCTCGGATTCAGTACAGAGTCAATAACAGTTACCGGTATTGTCCATTTAGCGGATCACAATGGAGATGCTTTTCAGGAAGAGATCAATCAGATACTGGCAAGCGATATGATAGCGATGATAAAAAAATCTATCTCGGGTAATTTAAAAAAACTTTCACAGAGTGGGATAGTAACAGATTATATGAACCAGATTATGGAGCAGGGAGCAGAACTGGAAATTATGAACGGCCATACAGAACAGGCTGCCGAACAGGCAGCTCTTGCCGGAAATACACTGGATGATATGGAGAAAAGCACGGATTCCGGTTTAAAAGCAGCCAGGGAATACAGAGATGTACTTGAAAAAATGAAAAACGGGGGTTCGTCAGATGAGAAATTGTTGCAGGATAAGAAGGAGCTTGCTAAAAATCTTAAGGGACTCTCTAATGAGAAGAAAAAACTGGAGCAGGAACTGGAAGAAGTGTTGAAAAATCTGGAGGCATATGAGGAATCAGCGGGAGAAATTACTTCCAATCTGGAGGAAGTCAGGAAAGGTCTGCAGGATGAAGAACTGGATGAATCTTATAAAATAACATTACATGAAGAACTGAAAGCGATTCTGGATATGACATCGGAATCGGGAGACCGGTATCAGCAGATTGCTGCCGCCAGAAAAGGTGCAGAAAATGCTCTGGCGGAACTGAAGAATGTTCAGATTCCCTCATTGGGAGAGTTTTCTGAAGAAGAAATTATGAACGGAAATGTGGAAAAGATGCTGAAGCAGACAGAGAGTGCAATCGGCAAATGCCGCAATGTGAAGATTCCCGTTGCTGAAACTGTTGTTGACAGCAGGCATGGGCTTTCAGGGAAAATGTTATTAACAACAGTGCAAAAGTTGATAACAGAAGGAGTATTCTCAATCATTGTGGATAACCAGACCGGATTATCCGGAAGAACTGTTGATTTGAAGGAACAGCCATCCAGTGGAAAGAAAGAAAAAGCAGGAGACAGTGGAAAAAACATATTTCAAACAGCTGTGGATAACTCAAGAGATACGCTGGCATTGAATATCTATCTGACGGAATATATGGATTGTTATACGGATCATGGTAATTACGATCTGGAGTATATTCTGGGGAAAAAGAATTCAGATAAAGAAAATCTGAAATCAGTTGTTAGTCAGTTGGTTTATTTAAGGCAGGCTATGAATCTGATGTATCTGTTATCTGATGGGGTGAGAAAACAACAGGCACGGGCTGTGGCAGCTTCAATGCTGGCAGTGACGGGGAATGCAGCACTGATTCAGGCGATGACAATGATCCTGCTTACTGCATGGGCCTATGCAGAAGCTGTATCAGATGTCAGATCTCTTGTTGATGGAGGCAAGGTTGAGTTTATGAAAACATCCGGAAGCTGGAATCTCTCACTGGAACAGGCGGCTGATTTTCGCAACTGGTCAAAAATATCGGATTCTACCGGAAAGAAGGGCATGAACTATAAAGAATATTTAAGAATTCTTCTGTTCTTTCATTCACGTAATATGAATATGTTTCGGGGGCTGGACATGATTCAGTGGAATATCTGCAGGAATGATCCGGGGTTCAGAATATCCGGATGTATATATTCTCTGTCTGTGGATTTTTCTGTTCATGTTAATCCTGTATTTTTTTCAGCAGGCAGCTCTCTGCTGCATAAGGGATCAGAATTTACGTATGAACACAGAGAACAAAAAAAGTATGGCTAAAAGAGAGAACGATTCTTTTAAAGGATCAGTTACAGTGGAAGCCTCTCTGGCACTGTTTCTGTTATTGATGTTTTTTATATGCATGATGCAGTTTTACATGATACTGAATCTCGAAATCAGAGTTCAGTCGGCTTTGGAACAAACGGCAGATTCACAGGCAGCATATGCGGCAATCCAGGGTTATCATGACGAGGATGGGAGTTTATCATATATTCAATGTGGACTGAATTACATGTATGCAAAAAGCAATGTAATCCGTATTTTGGGGAAAGAATATCTGGACACTTCGTGGATTAAAGGAGGCTCCGGCGGTCTGCATTTTGAAAGAAGCAGTTTTCTGAAGGATGGAGAGACACTTACTCTGGTTGTAAGTTATAAAATAGAGATACCTATTTTTCTTATACCGAAAATCAGTGTGATACAAAAGGCACACAGACGAATCTGGATTGGTGCTGATTCGTCTCAAATGGATAACTCAAAAGGTTCTGCCAGGCGTAAAGTTTATGTGACAAGAAACGGCTCTGTTTATCATCTGTATGCAGACTGCAGTTATATTGATGTAAAGCTCAGAGCCGTTTCGGCCAAAAATCTGGATTTTCTCAGAAGCGATGACGGAAGTATTTACTATGCATGTGAATGTTGTCATCCTGCTAAAAACGGGACCGTATATATCACCTCATACGGAAACCGGTATCATGCAGTTAAAAATTGCAGTGCCATAGAAAGAGATGTGATACAAATTGGAGAAGCTGAAATTGGAGAAAAGCATATTTGCAGTAAATGTCAAAAGAGAGCAGGTGGATAAATGGAAAGATATATTCATATTCTGCTGGCAGGAAGTGTGATTGGAAGCATGGCTTTGTGTATGGTGGAAGATATTCGAAAAAGACAGATTCATACAGCAGCGATAGTTGGATTCATTGTATTAAATGGAATGATGGCGTGGTATGAGCATCAGGAATGGAAACAGATGGCGGCAGGTGTAGTTTTGGGAATCGCTTTTCTGCTGATTAGTATCTGCACAGGTGAAAAAATCGGAAAAGGAGATGCACTGCTTATTCTTGGAATCGGTATGCATCAGGGATTCTGGTCTGCACTTATGATTGTTTTCACAGCTATGCTTATGGTATGTGTGCATGGACTTTTGTTGCTGAAGAAAAAGAAAGGGTGGAAATATGAGATTGCATTTGTTCCCTTTTTACTGGTGCCATATGCGGCAGCAATAATTTTGCAGGTATGCAGCGATTATATATCTGTATAGATAAGTCATTGAAAGGGCTGAAAACAGGAAAAACGTGAAAAGAAATACAAATACAAAAATGGGTATGATGAGTGCTTCTGTAACTGTGGAAACAACATTGGTTATGCCGGTTGTTCTTGCGTGCCTTGTGTTATTGATTGTCATAAACGGTTACCTGCATGATATGGTTGTAATGAATGGAATTTCCACAGAGATTTTATATGCGGATGCAGAATCGGAAGATGCAGAAAAACTGTTTCGGGAAACGACACAGGGGCAGCTCTTCTGGAAAAGTAATGTGGATTATTCGGAAAATGAGGATCCGATGAAAAAAACGATTATATGGAAAAATAAGTCTTTTTTTCCGTTAAAAGGAATTCTGAATATGATTATCGGTGAGACTAATACGGAATTGTCAGGAAAAGTACAGAAGCAGGCATGGTCCATGTCGCAGATTATAAGATATGTGAATCAGAATTAGCAGGGGGATTTAATCGATGATGTCGGAAAGAAAAAATATATATGCGGACAGGACATTTTATCAAAAAAGCGGTGATAAAAGTTACCTGGTTATGCGCAGCGGAGAAGAACCGAAATTGCCATATCAGATTAACATGATAAAATATAATAATATTTCGGGATTGCTTCCGATTCAGTTTTTTATAGAAGATGGGGAATACAGATATTTTTATGATATATCGTGCAAAGAATCTCTTGCGGACAGGATGAATCAGAAAAAGTACAGTATTCAGGAAATACGTACAGTCATGGCATGTCTTTACAGGTGCGTGCAGCAGCTGGAAGATTATTTACTGGATATAAACTGTATTATTCTGGATCCGGAATATCTTTTTACAGAAAGAGGCTGTTTTAACATCCAGTTTTGCTTTTATCAGGATAAAAAAGAAACGTTTGAGCAGTCACTGGAAATACTGTTTGATTATTTTCTCAACCAGCTGGACTATCAGGACGAAAAAACAGTGGTATTTATGTATGGTCTGTATCAGAAATCGAGGGAAGAAAATGTATCTTTATATGAACTTATGAAACAGTTCTGCGAAATACGGGAAACAGAAAGAGAAAACAGAACAACAGAGGATACGGGCGATGTTTCTAAAGATAATGAGGAAGACAGTCTGTATGGTGTAAATGAGCATAAAATGCATGATAAAAAAACAGAAGAAAAACCTGGAAGAAAGAAGTCTGAAAACATCAGAAAAAAGAACTGCCTGTTTGAATTGAAGAAATGTAATGATATTTCGTTGATAAAAATTATTCCGTATGTTCCTGATATGATCGGTGGGTATGGAATTGCGAGAATACTGTGGCATGTGGGTAATCATTATTCTCAAATGTCGGGAAAGACGTTTATGATGTGGATGTTTGCTGCAGCAGGAATACTGGCGGGCTGTGGTATGCTATCAACAGTTCTTTCAGGTTTTCATGGCCGGAGATCAGATGAAGAATCATCTGGAGATTCGTATGAACAAAAAAAACGGACGACGAATAGGAAAAAGCAATCATGTTCTGTAAAGAAAAAGCAGAAAGAGATTTGGAAAAAGCCGCAGGAAAAAGAAGAAAATCTGATTTCGGAATATGAATGGAAAGCACGGAAAGTACAGAATATGCGAAATGTACAGGAATTGGATGAAGTCGAAAATGAAACACTGCATGAAGACGAAAGCGAAAATAAAATGTTTGATGAATTTTGTTTTGAAGCGGAAACAGAGCAGGAGGAGATAAAAAAGCCGGAGGCAATTCCGGCAACGGTTATTATGAGCGAACCGGAGCTGTTCAGAGTATATAATCCGGTTCTGATCAGTAAAAATAAAGAAAAATTTCATGATATTGTTTTAAAAGACCGGGAAATGATGATAGGAAAGGTTCGCGGAATTACAGACATATGTCTGGAAGGGCGAAGCATCAGTCGGGTTCATGCCAGGATCAGCCAGGATCAGGAGGGATGCAGTATTACAGATCTTGGATCAACAAATGGTACATATGTTAATGGAACCCGACTTGCCGAAAGACAGAGAAAATATCTTCAGCAGGGAGATGAAGTGCGCATTGCAGAGGCCGTTTTTGTTTTTCAGACAGAAGAAACAGAAATTCTCCGTTCACAGCAACTGTCAGATGTGATATAATAACAATTATAAAAAACGCGGGAATGAAGAATCGGTATTCTTAAGTTCCGGCGGTAAAATAAGGAGGTATATTATGAAAGACAGTAATTGCATATTCTGTAAAATTGCGGCAGGAGAAATTCCTTCAAAAACGGTGTATGAAGATGAGAAATTTCGGGTTGTTATGGATCTGGGAGCAGCTTCAGAAGGTCATGCATTGATCATACCGAAGAATCATTATGCCAATTTGATGGAACTGGACGAAGAAACAGCAGCAGGTGTTTTGCCGCTTGCAGGAAAAATTTCCAGAGCGATGATGAAAGGATTAAAATGTGATGGTTTGAATCTGGTTCAGAATAATGGTGAAGAAGCCGGACAAACGGTTATGCATTTTCATCTCCATGTGATTCCAAGGTATAAAGGGGGAGCAGAGGTAATCGAATGGAAACCCGGCAGCCCCACAGCGGAAGAGATGGAAGCCGCAGCGTCCAGAATCAAGGCAGAACTGTAAAGAACAGAGGCATGTGTTTTATGAATCAGAATATGCCAGAAACTGAAGAGAATATCTGACAGATTCTGGCATATTTTTAATGGTATCCTTGTTCGGACAATCATAATCAGAGACAGGATTCTTTGATCAGAGATACGATGCGGTGAACTGCGTTGGACTGATTGCTGTTTTTCATTGCCTGTATATAGCTTTCACGATTCTGATACAGGGAAGTGACTGCCTGATACAGAGATTCATTGGTGATATCTTCTTCTTCCAGCACGTCACAGAAGCCCTGTTTTTTGAAAGACTGAGCATTCAGAATCTGGTCGCCGCGGCTTGCTGCAGCAGAAAGCGGAATCAGCAGTGCCGGTTTCTGCAGAGCGAGCAGTTCACAGATTGCGTTGGCACCGGCACGGGAGATAATAATATCAGCCATGGCAAAGAGGTGCTTTAATGGATCACTCATATATTCATACTGGACATAGCCGGGCATGGATGTAAGGGTTTCGTCCAGATTGCCTTTGCCGCACAGATGTACAACCTGATAGTCTTTTAAAAGGTCAGGGAGAATACTCCGGACTGCCTGATTTACTTTGACAGAACCGAGACTGCCTCCCATGATAAGGAGTACTGGTTTGGAATCATTGAAACCGGTTAATTTCAAACCGGATGCCCGGTTACCTGTTAATAGTTCTTCACGGATGGGACATCCTGTTAAAACTGCTTTATCTTCAGGGAGATATTGGATTGTTTCGGGAAAATTACAGCAGATTTTAGTGCAGAAGGCGAGAGAAAGTTTATTGGCAAGTCCGGGTGTCATATCAGATTCGTGAGAAATCACGGGGATTCCTGCGCGGCTTGCTGCAATAACAACGGGAACAGCCACAAAGCCTCCTTTTGAAAAAACTACATCAGGCTTAAGTTTTCTCATCAGGCTTCTGGCTTCGAAATATCCTTTGATAACACGAAAAGGATCCGTGAAATTTTTCAAATCAAAATAGCGGCGTAATTTTCCTGAAGAAATTCCATAATAAGGAATACCGGTTTTTTCAACAAGGCCCTTTTCCATGCCGTTATAAGAGCCGATATAGCTGATTTCAAAACCGTTTTTTTTCAATTCCGGGCATAATGCAAGGTTTGGTGTAACATGTCCGGCTGTGCCGCCGCCGGTCAATATAATTTTTTTCATACAGATACCTCCGGGAATTTTAATCCCCTAATTAGAAAGATTCGTATCTGATCAGAGTCAGACAATATTTTAAAGCCGTCTCTGAAGCGTTACATTATTTACTGAATTTTTCTTTATAGGCTTTTAAAGCGCTGGCAAGCTGGTCAGGGCAGGATGTGGTTTTATAACCACACTGAATTCCACCAAGTCTGTTAATCACTTCGTCAATCTCCATACCTTCCACAAGTTTGGAGATACCTTTCAGATTGCCGTTGCATCCTCCGGTAAACTGAACAGAAACAAGTTTGTTATCTTTTACATCAAATGTAATTGCGGATGAACAGGTTCCGCTGGTTTTGTACTGAAACATTGTATAGATCCTCCTCGATTGATTTATGTTAAAAACAGCTCGCTGTTTTGCGGTGCGGCTGCATGATTCAGCTGCGGAACTATTATAACACAGAAATAGAACAGGGGGCAATGTTGACGAATGAAAAAATGACGGGTATACTTGAGAAAACACAAACGACAGAAAGGAATATGGTTTTATAGAGATATGTTAGCAGTTATTGGTGCAATGGATGAGGAAGTCAGCAGAATCAAGGAAGTTATGACAGATGTTGTAATTGAAACCAGAGCGGGAATGGAGTTTTATAAAGGGAAACTTTCCGGAAAAGATGCAGTCGTTGTTCGATGCGGAATCGGAAAAGTAAATGCCGGTATGTGTGCACAGATTCTCGTGGATTGTTATGGCGCAGATGCTATCGTTAATACAGGAATTGCAGGGTCGCTTCAGGCCAGAATTAATATCGGAGATATTGTTCTTTCAAAAGATACGCTTCAGCATGATATGGATGCTACAGGATTCGGATATCCGGTGGGAGTAATTCCAAGAATGGAAAAATCTGTTTTTGAAGCAGATGAAAGACTGATCAGAATAGCAGAAAAGGCATGTAAAAAAGTCAACCCGGAGATAGGAGTACATGTTGGGCGTGTTGTGAGCGGGGATCAGTTTATATCTGATAAAATGAAAAAGAACTGGCTGATTGATAATTTTAATGGATACTGCTGCGAGATGGAAGGAGCCGCAATTGCACAGGCTGCTTATCTGAATCAGGTTCCTTTTTTGATCGTGCGGGCTATTTCAGATAAAGCAGATGACAGTGCAACGATGGATTATTCAGAGTTTGAGGCTAAGGCAATTACACATAGCGTAAATCTGATTCTGGAAATGGCGGAAAATCTGTAATGTGGCTTTGCAGAATATGAAGTTATTTGTCGTACGATTTTAGTCTGATTCGTCTTTTCAAGACTCCTGTAAAAGTGTATAATTACATTCGTAAAAATCTGAAGATCTCAGAAACAGGAGGTATTATAAGTGGAGAGATTTCTGGCATCAGCAATCCCTGTTTACATCATGGCAGTTATTACTGGCCTGGGTATTCTGGGAACATGGGCAACTGGAATTTATTACCGACAAATGATAAATCAGACCGAGAACATGATGAGTGCACGAAATTCTTTTTTACTTCAGATGAAAAACCGATTTGAAAATACATATCGTGTAAATAACGGAATCAAAAATGTGCCGTTATTTGTGGACCGTCAGTTAAATGGAAACCGTTTTTTGGGAATCAATGTTCAAAAAGCGGGGAAAGCTTCTCAGAAAGCCGCGTTATTGTGTCTGATTCTTGGCGGTGCTGTGACTATGCTGCAGCAGATAAACGGATTTACAATGCGGCAAGTGGTAACTTCTTTGGGGATTACGTTGTTCTGTACTGTCGTGGGGCTGGGAATTTATGCTCTTTCAGATATGGAATATGCACAGGCTCAGCTGCAGATTCAGCTGGAAGAATACTTTTCCAATACATTGGCAAAAAGACTGGCAAATTCCAGAGAAGAAGAGAATGTTTTAACCAGAAGAACGGATAGAACTGAAAATAGTCGGAATGACTACAGCCGGATTGATGACAGGCGGGCAGATAACGGACGGGAAGACAGCGGTCGGATGGAGAATCGAAGGAAGAAAGGAACAGTGCCGGTTTCTTTCTATTCAGATCCTCAGACAAAACGCAGCGAGAATGATCCTGCTGGAAAAAATGATGTAGAAACTGAAGAAGAATGTCATTTTACTGAAGAAGATCTTCAATATCTGAGGCAAAGTCTTGAACGGATTGCAGCGGGAAGAGATAAGAGTTTGGGGAATGAAAAAAAACATCATTTTTCCGCAAAAGATGAAAAAGTGATAGATGATATTCTGCGGGAATACTTCGTATGATTTTCCTTTTGTGAAAAAGGACATTGTGAAAATCACGGTGATGACAATACCAGCTGCGGAAAATATCAGGGGCGGTGTAAAAGCTGCCCCTTTTTATGCATTGCAAATCCACTTGATTCTCAGGTGCTCAGACAGTTCATTCCGGTATAATATTACTCTTTTTTCTTTACAGAAAATCTGTTTCGATTTATACTAGAACATACTGGACAAAGCGACAGGAGGATGCAGAATGTTCCGTTTATGGGGAAAATTAATGAAAAATAATCGCCTGATAAAGGATATGGTTTATTGCGATGAAAGCGATTTGAATCGTACCCGGAAGATTTTTAAAGGGATTGAACAAATTTGCCTGACGTACGATCTGGCCAATCCAATCTGGCTGGAATCAACAATTCAGGAATTTAAACGCCATAATAAATGTCGTTTCGGGAAAGATAACTTTATGGAAACAATAGAATTTGACTATCTGGAAATTCAGGTTCTGGAAGAAGATGATTAGACAATTAAAAGGGCACAGGCAATGTTTTGAGATGTGATCTGAACAGTCACGATATTTTTATTTTGATTACGAAAATGATTCAGAAAATAATCCGGATATTCAGGTAAGAAGAAAGGAAGAGTAATGGAAGAAATGAACAAAGAAAAAGAAAAAGAAAAAGAAAAAGAAAGCGCAGGCTGTGCCAGCTGCGAAAGCCATACATGCGATAAAAAAGATTGCAAAAGCTGTGCACATAAAAAGAAAATTATGAAAATTCCATCCAATCCTGCGAATAATATTAAACATGTAGTGGGAATTGTCAGCGGAAAAGGAGGAGTTGGAAAATCCTCCGTAACTTCAATGGTTGCCGTGGAATTGCAGCGTCAGGGATATAAAGTCGGTATTCTGGATGCAGATGTGACCGGTCCGTCTATTCCTCAGATTTTTGGTATGCACACAGTAGCAAAGAGTGGAAAATGTAAAGGAATAGAACCGGTGGAGACTTCGTCCGGTATAAAAATGATGTCTGTTAATGTGTTGCTGGAAGCGGAAGATACGCCTGTTGTATGGAGAGGTCCGGTTATTACGGGTGTGGTAAAACAGTTCTGGACAGATGTTTTATGGAGAGAACTGGATTATCTACTGATTGACATGCCTCCGGGAACCGGTGATGTGGCGCTCACTGTATTTCAGTCTCTGCCGGTTGATGGAATTGTCATGGTTACTTCTCCACAGACGCTGGTTGGAATGATTGTAAAGAAAGCATGCAAGATGGCAGATAAGCTGAACGTTCCGATTCTGGGTCTCATTGAGAATTACAGTTATATTGTATGTTCTGATTGTGGGAATAAAATGCCCGTTTTTGGCAAGAGCCGTGTGGAAGCTTTTGCTGAAGACAGTGCTCTCCGTGTTCTTGCCAAATTACCCGTAGATGAAAAACTGGCAGAAGCAGGAGACGAAGGAACAATAGAAAATTATGACAGCGAAGAGATGAGCCAGGCGGTCAGGACAATTACAGCAATACTTGAGAACAGTGATGCTGAGAAATAGCAGGGACATTGAGTAATATTTATTGCAGTGATTGTTCTGAATAACTTTTGACAAGAGCGGGAAAGAAAATTGATTATGAAAGATTCATACAGATATGAAGCGGCTGTAATGGGAGATAGTCTGGCAGCATTATTTGCAGGGTATATATTAAAACAAAACAGAATTCATTTTGTGTTTCTGGATTCAGATGAAAAAAAACTTCGGAGGAAAATAATTCAGCAGCAGGAAACAGAACAGCAGCAGGATCAGAAACAGGATCAGAAACAAGGAAAAGAATGGATACAGGATCAGGACAAAGAACAACAGTTTTCCTACCGGATTACGGAAGAAGGAATGAGTTTGGTTGATAAAATTTACCGTCGTTTGTCTGCTCAGGTTGGAATCAATAATCCGAATACGGATTCGGAAAGAATGAGACTCAGAAATTTTCTTGTATCGGAGATGGAGAGGGAACTTGCGAATAAAAAGCAGGTGGAAAATATCATATTTGCAAAAGGTTATGTATTAATTGAATGTGATGGAGTAATTCTGGATGCGGATGTACTGATTGACCGGGATGATATTCTATCCGCAGGCTTTTGTGCGCAATCCGTCTTGGAGGAAAAAGAACGGCGCCTGGAAGAGTACATGAAGCGTTTGCGAATAAGGAAGGGAAAGCAGACTCATAGAAAAATGGTTTATGTAACGCACTCTAAAAGCTGGTATTATGCAAAAGAGATTGTTATGCAGTTTGCAATTGAGCAGGGGGTGGCGGCTGTAAATCCGTTTATGAATTATGGCTTCTATATGAATGGTTCTGTTGAAAAGGATGGGGTGGTGGAATGCTGTCATCAGTTGATCCGAACAGCAGATGAATTGTGGGTTTTTGGTCCGATTTCGGAGGCAATTCTTACGGATATTGCAGTTGCGGTTATGGAAGGGAAAGAGGTACATTTCTTTTCCATTTCAGAACATAAATCTGAAATTCATGAACTTCAGATGGAAGATATCATTTTTGAAAGAGAAGTGCATGCAGGTCAGATTCGTAAATCTGATTTGCTGAATTTTGTTCGGAGTACCGCTCCCAGAAATATGGATTATGTTCAGATGTCATTGTTTGACTGATATGCCATTGATTTTTGACATGATACTGTCCTGTTTAAAATTATAGAAACTGGCTATTTATAAAAAGACACATAAAGTTTATCATATCTGATACGAAAAAAGATAGGTTTCAGGGGACAGGTGTGGAAAGTATGAATTCAAGTGAGCATAATCATCAGAAAAAAATAGCGGTTATTAATGATTTTTCAGGATTTGGGAGGTGTTCTCTGGCAGTGTCGCTTCCCATAATTTCAACAATGAAGATACAATGTTGCCCGCTTCCTACGTCAGTATTTTCCAATCATACAGGATTTGACAGTTTTTATTTTCGGGATTTTACGGACTATATGAATCCGTATATTGAGGAATGGAGAAAACTGGGATTGAGATTCAACGGTATCACCAGTGGATTTCTGGGATCAAAACAGCAGATTGATATTGTCAAGGCGTTTATAAAAGAATTTCAGATGAAAGACACCATTGTTCTTGTTGATCCTGTTATGGGGGATAACGGAGTACCGTATGCCACATATACAAAAGACATGTGTCAGGAAATGAAAAAACTGGTGTCATATGCAGATATTCTGACACCGAATTTAACGGAAGCCTGTATTCTGACAGATACGGAATATCGTCAGAATGGGTGGAAAATGGCTGAAATTCAGGAACTGGCACAGAAACTTCAAAGCATGGGACCGGGAAAAATCGTTATAACGGGAATTATTCAGGGCGAATTTATCGCCAATTACTGTTATGATGCAAAAGAATATGAGAAAGATACCGGATATAAAGGGAAGTTTATGAGGACGCATAAAATAGGCTCAACCAGATCCGGTACAGGTGATATTTTTGCTGCAATAGTGGCAGCTGATGCGGTAAATGGAGTTCCATTTGAAGCATCTGTAAGGAAAGCTTCTGGTTTTATTAAAAAATGTATTCAGAAGTCTATTGATCTGGATATTCCATTGACAGATGGTGTGTGTTTTGAAGAAGTTCTTTCAGAATTGCGTGTACGGTAATTGCAGAAGATGGTGTGATCGTCGTAGAAAGTATAAACATCTGCCGGATTGATGCAGAATAGTTTGGCTTTTGCCGAGCTGTTACGAATTTTTAAGAAAATTTTGTTAGAAATATTTAAATGTTGCAAGACATTAAGCCGAGAATGTAATTATTAGAGCATTTTCGGCTTTTTTGTGTTATATTGGAGTTATAATAACAGCGTGTAATATCCGGGTTATAATAAATATCAGACATGAGGGATGTATATGAAAAAAATACGCTTAAATCTGGAGAGAAAAAGAGGCTATCCCTGTATAGCGGATGAAATTTACTGTGAACAGATGAAAAATGTTGTTGAACCGCATCTGGAGTGCGTGAAGAATTCAGGATGGTATGAGCGGGAAGCTGGAAAATATCTGTATTATGAGAATTATATGGCGGAAGGAGCAGTTGGAACGGTAATTGCAGTACATGGTTTTACAGAAAGTGTGGAAAAATATAAAGAAGCTATATTTTATTTCCTGACGGAGCATTACAATGTATTTTTGATGGATCACAGAGGACATGGAAAATCAGTCAGAGAACTGAAAAACAGTGATTTTTCACTGACACATATTATAAAGTTTGAAGATTATATAGAGGATCTTCGGGGGTTTATAGAGGAAGTTGCAGTAAACAGGGTGGGAACACAGCTGCCGTTCTACATATTTGCTCATTCTATGGGAGGAGCAATTGCAGCAAGATATCTGCAGATGTATCCCGGCAGAATTGCTAAAGCTGTACTGACTTCCCCTATGCTGGATATCCGGCTTGAAATTTCACCGGTTCTGGCAGAGGCTGTTTCGTATTATATGGTAAAGACAGGGAGAGGCGAGGACTATATCATGGGACAGATACCTTTTCAGAAAAAATATTCTTTCGATGAAAGTTCCTGTTCCAGCCGGGAGAGGTATGAATATTACTTTAATAAAAAAATGAGCTCACCTGAACTCCAGAATAATGCGGGGAGCTATTCGTGGCTTTTCGAGGCTTTAAAGACTGTGAAAAAAATTGAAAAGGAAAAAAGAAAAATACAGATTCCTGTTTGTATCTTTATTGCAGAGCATGATGATCTGGTATCACGGAGAGGTCAGATTGCCCTGGCTGAAAAAACTCCTGATTCCTGCCTGATTTTTGTTGAAGATACGAAGCACGAAATATATATGGCTCCGAAAAAAATACAGCGGCAGTACTGGCGATTTATTTTTGATTTTTTAAAAGATGATAAGGTGGTGAAGGAAGAATGAATATGGATTTTGAACCAATTGATATGGATCAGTGGGAGCGCAGGGAGCATTTTTCTTATTATACAAATACGCTGAGAACGAGCTACCATATGAATGTGGATATCGATATTACAACATTTTACAATTGGGCAAAGGGAAATGGTTACCGTTTTTTTCCATCTTTTTTGTATGTGATCATGACAGCTGTAAATCAGAACAAAGAATTCAGGATGGCATATAAAGATGATGTACTGGGATTTTACAAACAATGTCATCCTTCCTATACGATTTTTCATAAAGATGATTGCACATTTTCTGATATATGGTCGGAGTATGATTCAGATTTTATAACATTCTATAATAATTGCACAGAGGATATGGAACGGTATAAAGATATCAAGGGGGTCAAGACGAAACCCGGACGTCCGTCTAATTTCTGCCCCATATCATGTGCGCCCTGGGTTACACTGACAGGTTTTGGTCATGACACACCGGGTCCGTCAAAAATGTATTTTCCGGTAATCAATTTTGCTAAATTTTACGAAAAAGAAGGAAAACGATACCTCCCTCTGTCTGTTTATGTAAATCATGCGGCTGCAGATGGCTATCATACATCAAAGCTGATTCTGGATATACAACGGATAACCAACGAAATCGCAGAAATCATGTAATACAGAATATGTAATACGAAACATTAATAGGGAGTATATGGTACGGAGAAAGAAAAAGCATGTATCTTTTCCTGAAAGATCCGTTTTGAATCAGGGGAGAAGAGATACATGCTTTTTCCGATTTACATAAAAATGGTTTACATAAAAATGTAAATTATCTGATAACCTTGATCCATCCTTCGGGAGCTTCGATGCGGCCCATCTGGATACCGGTTAAAGTTTCATATAACTTTTTGGTTACAGGACCCATCTCACTCATGCCGCTGGGGAAGCAGATTTCTTTACCGTGATCAACAATCTTGCCAACGGGAGAAATAACTGCAGCAGTACCGCAAAGACCACATTCAGCCATATCTTCTAATTCGGAAAGATAAACTTCTCTTTCTTCAACTTCCAGACCCAGGTATTCTTTTGCAACATAAACCAGAGAACGACGGGTGATGGAAGGAAGAATACTGCTTGATTTAGGTGTAACAACTTTGCCGTCTTTTGATACAAAGAGGAAGTTTGCACCGCCTGTTTCTTCCACTTTGGTTCTGGTAGCAGGATCCAGATAGAGGTTTTCATCATAGCCTTCTTTATGAGCAGATACAATTGCGTGTAAACTCATGGCGTAATTCAGACCGGCTTTGATATGTCCTGTACCATGCGGTGCTGCACGGTCAAAGTCAGAAACACGAATGGTCAGAGGGCGAACACCGCCTTTGAAGTAAGGTCCAACAGGTGTAGTAAATACACGGAACTGGTATTCATCAGCCGGCTTTACACCGATGACAGGGTTGGTACCGAAAAGATAGGGGCGGATATATAAGGTTGCACCGGAGCCATAAGGGGGAACATAGGCTTCATTGGCAGCTACTGTCTGGACAATTGCGTCAATAAATCTGTCCTCGGGGAATGCAGGCATTTCAAGTCTTTCAGCAGAAGCTTTTAAACGGGCTGCGTTCAGATCAGGTCTGAAAGTAACGATATGGCCATCTTCTGTTGTATACGCTTTTAAGCCTTCAAAAACTGTCTGAGCATACTGTAAAACGCCAGCGCATTCATTGATAACTACTGTAGCATCAGAGGTAAGAGTACCTTCATCCCAGGAGCCATCCTTGAAGTTGGAAACGTATCTTTTGTCTGTCTGGACATAACCAAAACCAAGGTTGCTCCAGTCAATATTTTTCTTTTCCATGTTATTATCTCCATTCTGCTGTTTTCAGCTTAAAAATTGATGTAATTGTTCAGAATGGCGCAGCCATAACTTTGCCGTTTTAAACAGTTACAAATTTATTAGATTAAGTATAATCACAAGATTTGTCAGTGTCAAGTAAGAATCTTGTTTCAGATTGCCGAAAATAGTAGACGAAAAAGAATTTCAGCAATTCTGATCTGCAAGTCAGGGCAGCAAACTAAACATTGCGTGAAGAATGGCAGGTAAAATATAAAATCTGCCATTTACCGGCTATATCATGCAGGATGTCTGTAAGGCAGTGAAGGCTTTGCTCATCAAGATTGACAAAAGGGTCATCCAGCACAAGGAATGGTGCTTCGTTCGGAAATAAATCTTCGACTATGGACAGGCGGAAACAGAGATCAATTAAATCACGGGTCCCCTGGCTGTACCAGTTTGTCTCACGCAGAATGCCGCCGTCAGAAATAATCACATGAAAATCTGAATTAATACTGGTATTCTGCAGCAGATCTTTCCGGAGAATATCCGCATAATGCCGGAAATTTTTTTCGATGCTTCTCAGGTAGCTATCTGCAAAATCCTGTCGTGCTTTCGTCAGATACTTTCGGGTCAGAGAAAGTACACGATATCGTTCCTGATATTCAGAAATCTGTTGATTCAGATTTGAAATTTTTTCCTTAAGTTCAGGGCACTCTGAGGCGAGTTCCTGTTTCTGCTGAATGTGGGTCTGGCAGATACTAATCTGCCGAATACATTCGTCGTGTTGCCTGCGTAAAAGAGACTCTCTGGTTTGAAGCTCCGAAAGTGCAGGGAGATTTTCGGTAAAAACGGAAGGCTGTTCATCTTCTGTAATCCGTTTTTTCTGATGTTTAAAATCAGGATGCTCTTCCAGAAAAGTGTTCAGATTCTGAGAAGCTGAATGTCTTTCTGCCAATAATTTTTTATAAGAATCTACCATTGATTTCAGATTATGAAGTTTCAATTCAAGGGAGGTTATTGTATCTTTTTCCGTAACCGGGAAGTAAGGATGAAGATAATCAACAACACCTTTTTTTATATCAGCTATACTTTGTTTAAGCTGTTTCTGTTGCTGAAATCGTATAGTATATTCTATGTATTTTTTTTTCAGCTGATTGTAGAATAGCAGTTGCTTTCTGTGATTCTCATCGCGCTGCAGCTGATTCAGGCGCTGGTTTTCTGCCTGACTGCTCAGTTCTGCCAGATGAGCGGGATATTCAGTAATAAGTTGAGAAATATCATCCCCGGGCAGTTTCAGCAGCGCAGAGATATCCAGAAGCTGACGAAGACAGGTGTTTACCGCATCGGAAGTATCAGAAGCTCTTTCTTTTGCTGAATCAAGCTTTTCACAAAGGTCTGCAGCCTGCTTTTCCAACCGGGTACAGTTGTCGCAACGTAACTGAAGTTCTGTTTTCAGCCGAATGCATTGATTATGGATTGCATTCTCCTCGATATTTGAACAATCTGGCTGCATTACTCCGGAAACTGACCGGGAGTCGGAATGATCATCGGTTCTGTACCTTCGAAAAACCAATGCAATTAACAGTAAGCCAACTAGCAGAAAGACACAGCCGATGGCAGGTGCTATGAAATATCCTGCTGAAACACTGATAAGTATGAGAAGCAGCAGAAAAACACCGGATAAACGGAAGCCGGCATGTCTGTAAAACGAATCAGCTGCCGGTTTTTGTGAATCGCGTGCCCCCGGATTCTGAGAATTCTGTTCATAAGAATCATGTTCCTGAGATTTCTGAGCCCCTTGAGACTGCTGCTGTTGAAGCTGCAGTTGCCGGAGGTTATGGCGGCAATCGGAAATACTCTGGTATTCAGCATTCAAAGAAGCGTTCAGACGCTTCAGTTCTTCTGACAGAAAGGCTGCTTTCTGGTTACGGTCTTTCTGCTCGGAAAGAAGAGAACAGTACTGTTCGTAAAACTGCTTTGCCTGCAGCAGCAATGCGGCATCAGGTAAGGCAGTCCCGGAAGAACCTTCGCTTTCTGTAATTGAAAGATGCTCTTCCTGTGTAAATAAAACGGAAGCCTGTACATGATATTCCGGTGAACTTTTTAAAAGCTGCTGTTGACTGAAAGTAAAAACCTTTTCGGGGGCGGCAAAGTCTCCGGATTCTTCATCCTTTGCATCAGAATCAGCCGCGTTCGGTGTGGAAGCAGAGAGAAGAAACAGGTTCTGCAGAACTTTAAATTCGGAGACCTGAAGCTGGTCAGGGGCTTCACGCTGCATCTGTTCCTGCAGCTGAGATATCTGTAAACAGGATTGAAGACAGGATTCAAGATCTGCTTCTTCGGGAAAATGGTCATGAAAGAAATCTTCCAGATGTTCTAGTTCAGATTCTTTTTGTTCAAGCTGCCTTATCAGAAGATCATAGCGGGCCTGTGCTTCCAGCCCGGTGCGCAGAACAATCTGATTTTGCGTATGGTGCAGCTGCTCCTGAAGCTGAAGTTCCTGCTCCTTCAGATAATTCAGCTCGGAATGCAGCCGGCTGACTTCAAGTCCGGCTTCCGAGGCTTTCAGAAGCCGGGCAGAAAAGGCATCGGCTTCCTGCTGTAATAGAGCAATTTCTCCACGGTTACCTGTTTTGACATAAAAACGCATGGCTTTGTCAAGTGCATCAACAGCCTGCTCATATCGGTCAATATCATCTGCTGACCGGGCTATTCCGGTCAGTCGGGCTGCCAGAGTATCATTATATTCCGGAGCAGGTTTTCCCTGAAGAATGCAGGTGCTTTTTAAATAGCCGTTTTTGTCAGTTCCAAATAATTCAAAACCGAGCTGAGAAGTATAGTCATGGCTTGGAAGCATGGTTTTCAGATCATATAGTATAAAACAATCCTCTTTTTCACGGCGTCCGAAAAAACGCTCTGCACGGTATTGTCTTCCGGACACTTCAAATTCTACAGAGCCCCCAAATGAATCTCCATGCCATGGAAAGTAATGCTTTCGTTCATTATCCTGAATACTGCGCCTGTTCGTTGAATCAAGACCATAAAACATGGCACAGAGAAAAGATACAAAAGTGCTTTTTCCCCATCCGTTGGGGCGGTTGAACAGATTGACACCGTCCTTAAACTCGCATGAAAAATCGTGCAGGCATCCATAATTAACAATATTACAGCGAAGCAGTTTCATCAGCCAAGTAAAACCTCCTCTCCGGAAAGTGCATGAATCCCTTCCAGGATAATTTTTTCTTTATCTTCTTCCGACAAATCGGGTGCGGACAGAACCAGGCGGATGAACTCACCTTTCAGAGAGCTGTCATAACGGTAATCTTCATAATGAATAACCGGCCGCGTATGGTCTTCAATGCGCAGAAAATAAAAATCTTCCGAATATCTCTGCTGGAGCCAGTCCGGATGGGGATTCAGATCTGGTGAAATCTTTCCGTTCAGTTTCACTCTGACCAGATGAATCGAAGCAATTGATGAAAGTACTGCATCAGCCTTCTGCTCAATAAAACGGTAGCTGTCTGCTCCTGTGATATCAATTCCCATATCATAGAAATATCGGGAGGCAAACGGAATAAACTGAAAGTCAAGTCGGGAAAGACCGCCGTGCTCATCCGAAACAATGTCCAGTAAAACGAATCCTTTTTCGCCGCACTCGTCGAAACCGCGTCCTTCCAGACAGCCGCTGTAGCAGTATACTCCTCTGCTGTCAATACGTCCGGAATGGTACTGATGAATATGTCCTGCTGCAGCATAGTCAATATTATGACCGGACATCTCTTTTAGAGAATAATGAAAAAAGTTATCAGAACCGTGGTCTGTTCCGTAAGTATCGATCTGTCCATGGAGCATGACCACATTGATCTGTGAAGGCGGCAGAACAGGCAGTTCGGAAATATCACCTGTCAATCCGGTAATTCTGATAGAACCGTAGGTTTTACCCGGAACAGTATGCTCAGATACGGAGTTGTCCTCTGCCATAAAAACTGAAGACGGGATGTCTTCGGAATCATCGGAATGAAAGAGGGCGGCAGCTTGGCAGGAACGGAGGAACCAGAAATTGTCCGGCAGGTCCATGCTGATAAAAAGCCGGGAGATGCAGCCGCTGTCATGGTTTCCAGGAAGATAGAGAAAATCAATCTGCGGATGTTCATGAATACAGTGAAGGAGTTCAGATATCGTGGAGAGAGAAACCTGTTCTGTATCAAATAAATCTCCGGAAATAAGAATACCTCGGACCTGATGGCTGGCGGCATAGGCAGCCATGTGCGAAAAAGTCTGAAGCAGTTCCTGTCTCCGTCTTTGCGCCTGCAGGGGAGACAGGTGAGATTCCATGCAGGAATCGAGGTGGAGATCCGCACAATGAATAAAACGGGTATGCGTCATGTCCATGAAAACCTCCTTCCTTCTTTGTATGAAGTATGAAACGCCTGCAGGGGATGGGAAATCCTGCTCCTGCGGGGAACATATTCAGTGTAACACATGAAATAAGATGTGTCAATATAAAAATAAAACATATGTTCTAAAAAACACTTGCAATATTTTCTGTTATGTGTTATACTGCAAACTACTTAGATTATTTAAGTGCGCAGGAGTTGTGCTGTACGGAGGAGAACAGGAGGGAAGCAGGCATGAAAAGATGTTTATGCCCATGAAAAGATGAAGACAGATCTTATTATTAAAAAATGTTTTTTATGTAATCTGGATCCGCGTCAGTCTTTTGTCGGATATAATGAGTTCATACCCGGAAGTGATGATGAAATTTCCAGATATATTACGAAGCTGATTTTGCATAATAAAAGCAGCATGCAGGCCAAGCCGGCAGTTTATAAGGAAGATTCCTATCTGATGCAGATTCTTCCGGAACAGGAAGACAGTTTTGAATCTTTTGTCAATATCATATCAGATGAGTTGTTTTCACTTATGAAGGAAAATTCGTCGCTGCTTCCGGGATGCGGTGTGTTTGTATGGGTTCTGATGGAGGAACAGAATGTGATTGCATTTTTTAAGCTGGATTATCAGTCAAGGCTTATGAATGCGGTTGAAGCAGATGGAAGAATCGCATGGAAGCTGAACCAGAGTCTGCTTCCGGGATCTTCTCAGAAAGGATATGAATTTTTCATTATAAACCTGGATATGCAGAGGGTTCTGGTTTCTGACCGGGTTCATTATGTAAATCATGATGAGCCGGTGAATTTTATGGCGGAGTATATTCTGAAGGTGAATCTTAATCATTCTGAGAAAGAGATGCTGGATATGATTGACGATGTCATGCTGGATACGATTTCCCAGTGCTACAGAGATGATGTGCAGCAGAAAGTTTTTGCTTATCGGAATGCAATGGCTGAAAAGGTAGAGGAAGACGGCCGGATTCATATGGGAGAGGTTGCGGAGGAGATTTTCGCGGATAATGAAACGGCTGTGGATGTCTGTAAGGAAAAACTTGAGCAGAACCGGATTCCCAGGATTCCTGTTATGGTAGGAAGAAAGACCGAGCAGAAACTGAAAAGAAAACATAAAATTGTAACTTCATCCGGCATCGAGATTCTGGTTCCGCCGGATTTACTGGAGAATGATCGCTTTTTCATGTATTCAAAAGATTCTTTCGGGAATACTGTTATTACGATAAAAGACAACAACGACATGCAGGAAGGAGCAGAAAGCACGTCGGAATATGAAGAATCATGACGGGAATTTCTACAATCACATAATCCGGAATTTTATAAATAAAGTGAAAAATTAGGAAATTTTGGAAAAAAAGTGATTGCTAACTGCTGGTTCCTATGGTAACATAAAATTGTTGTATTACTGTTGTGGATAGAAATTCCAGGGGAGACTGTATTATGAATTTCACAGGTATATCGGATTGCGAACTCCTTGTAATGAAATGTTTATGGACTGCAGAGCAGCCCATATCAGTTCATGTACTGATTACAGAATTGGATAAACAATATGGTAAGAAGTATAAAGAGACAACTGTATATACTTTTCTCTCCAATCTGAGAAAAAAGATGTATGTTGACTCATATAAAAAAGGTGCTTCTTATTTTTATCCGCTGGTCAGTGAGGATGATTACGTGAAACAATATGCTCAGATAATGCGTTCATTCTGGGGCGACAGGGCACTTAGTGTATTGATTGATTCCATGATTTTTCCGGAAGGAAGCAGTCCGGAAGGAAAGGCGCAGATTGAGCGATTGTTAGAACACGGTAATTAATGAGGAATCTCTGTCAGATATCGTTATCATATCTGGCGGAGATTTTTTTATATACCAGGAAATGTCATTGCTGTTATATGAAATTCATCTGCAAAAACAATGTTCTCAGGATTGATTTTCGTTGACAGATATTGGTTCTGTGCTACAATTAATTTGTTATGATTGAACGATAGAAGTATTCTTTCTGCTGGGATAATACTGCCGGGGAGAGTGCAGCGGAGGTTATATGGAAAAGATAATTTCGGGAATATATGAAATTCTGGCGAATATTTTTGTTTTGATGGTGAAAATTCCCGGTGGAACCATCTCGGAAGAACCGGGTGTATTGTTTTTTATGACGTTTTTATTGGCCGTCAGTTCGATTATTATACTGTTTCTGGCTGTTCGTGCCAATTGTGACAAGTATGACTTTTATGTAAAACTGGCTGTTGGAGGTATTCTGATATTCGTTATTGCGCATTGCGCGGTATTGGAGATTTCAGGGCTGGATATATTGAAGACAGTGCCTTTGTATGGTTCAGTAGCAGCAGGGATGCTCCTGGCAGGTGCAATTGCATTTGCTGTAATTAATTTTATGCTTGATCCCAAGAAAGGAAAAGTTACCATCTTCGTATGGTTGAGTGAGATGCTGTTTGCCTGCAGTGTAATCCGGCTATGGGGGTATGTGAAAGGAACAGACGGGATTCCTCAATATGGGAAGATCATGCTGGCAGAGAGGATTAAGGAGCGGCTGCCTTCACTGTTTAACAGATTGGGACTAGGTTCCCTGACCGGCATTTGCGAGTATGCTCTGCTGATTGCAATGATGTTTATCATTACATATTATCTGTTCCGTACGAGAAAATTTCTGGAGAAAGAATGGCTGGGCTGTGTAGTCAGCCAGATTCTGTCCGGATTTGCTTATCTGCTCTATGAGTCACATGATGGAATTGCATGGCGGATGGATCAGGCTTTTATTGTATTTCTGATGTTCTGTACAGGAGAGATGCTGTACCTGTTTCTTTTTATGTATGAGATAAAATGTAAGGACCAGAAACGGTGTATAGGAGCGTTTTTTGCCGGAGTTTCGGGTGCTTTATGGCATTGTGTTGCTGTTATTGCAGTAGATATGACACGGCGTGGTGCCATGAGTAAATCTTTGACCAGACTTTCGGAGATGATGACGTGGATTTATAAGGTAATGCCTGTTGGTGTTCATACAGATTTTGGAAAGGGAAATTCGTTTATAGCACTGTTTGGCGCTCTGATCGCTATTGTTCTGTCAGCGATTGTTTTGGTTGTACTATTTATTGCCCTGGCACGGGGGCTGGACTATGAAGGAGAGGGTGCCGGTATGGGTGTAGTTTGGTTCAGAAACTGTTCTATGGTTATGATGATTCCGGTTGTTATCTGCTGGATTTGTTATATGTATGGTAATATTTTCGGCAACAGTTATAAATGGATCAGTCTGATGCTTCAATCGCTGGTGAGTATCGGTTCGGCTTTGTGTATTTCCAATATTACACCGGCTTTTAAAAAGGGTTTTCTTGGACAGCTGAAGCTGATTGCTGTTTCGCTTGCAGGATCTCTGGCATCTGTTTGTATTCTGGTTCCGATAATTCTGGCATTGATCTGATGTAAGTCAGATGCGTACCACATAGCGGTGCGTTCAAATATATAAGCTGCGTGGCAGCAGATAGTGAGGAAGAAAATATGAAGTATGTTATTGTTCTGGGTGACGGTATGGCAGATAAGCCCATTGAAGAACTCAATGATAAGACGCCTCTTGAGTATGCAAAGACCCCTGTTATGGATGAAATGGCTGTAAAGTCAGAAATTGGTCTTGCTTATACAATACCGGAAGGTATGAAACCCGGCAGTGATACTGCCAATCTTGCAGTATTGGGTTATTATCCACGCAGATATTATACCGGCCGTTCACCGCTGGAGGCCCTGAGTATTGGTGTTCCCATGAAAGATACAGATATTGCTCTGAGATGTAATATTGTTACTTTGTCTGAAGAAGAAGATAATTATGCTGATAAAAGAATTCTGGATCACAGTTCGGGAGAAATTTCTACGGAAGAAGCAGATGTGCTGATTCAGGCTGTAAAGGATGCTTTTCAGAGTGAAAAGTTCCAGTTTTACACAGGTACAAGCTACCGCCACCTTCTGATCTGGAATAAAGGAGAGGTACTGGAATTTACACAGCCTCATGATATTCTGGGACAGGTGATCGGGCAGTATCTGCCGGAAAGAGAAGAATTCCGCTATATGATGGAGAAAAGCTATGAAATTCTGAATAATCATCCTGTTAATCTTAAAAGGGCAGAGAAAGGACTGAACAAAGCCAATTCTTTGTGGTTCTGGGGCGCAGGTACAAAGCCGGGCCTTTCTTCCTTTGAAGAGAAAACCGGTAAAAGGGGTGCCATGATTTCGGCTGTGGATCTGCTGAAAGGAATTGCTGTAGGGGCAGATATGAAAGTAATTGAGGTTCCCGGAGCGAATGGCTCTCTTCATACCAATTATGAAGGAAAAGCGCAGGCAGCCATCGACGTGCTGACAAAAGATGATTATGATTTTGT
>JALFLM010000197.1 GCA_022774705.1 Lachnospiraceae bacterium
TTCTTTTCCTGCCATCTCATGATTGGCATCAAGGGTAATGGTACTGCTGTCTTTTGCAGTGACTCTGACCGGCATCGGCTGGCCCGATGTATTTATCAGAAAAATCCGCTGGCCGACTGTCAGGTCTTCTGAGCCCTGAAGCTGTGCGATCTCAACTGTCATAACTGCATTGGGATTGGGCATACCATATGCTTCTTCCGGCATAAGGTGAACATCTGTAATCTGTCCCACTTCCATATCAACTACAGCAGCATCAAAACCTTTGATCATCATGCCGGCCCCGCATACAAATTCCAGCGGTTCGCCCCGGTCATAGGAAGAATCAAACTGGGTGCCGTCATTAAATGTACCTCTGTAATGTACTCTGCATGTTTTGCCTGCATTTTTTCCCTCCAGTACAATACGGGGGCCGCCGCAGCCGCAGGAATGATCTTCACCATGTCCGCCGCAGCCGTTCTCTCCGCAGCCATGCTCGCCACATCCATGATCTTTGCAGGAATGTCCTTCTTCATGGTCGTGATGATGGCAATTAGAACCGGTTGACACCAGTTCTCCTCTTAAAAATGCCTCAACAGCTTCATCTGTATTGCCTTCTGCTCCTGCAATCAGTTCAATTCCGGCCTCTTCAAGCGCAGTCTGTGCACCACCGCCGATGCCGCCGCAGATCAGAACATCAATCCCATGACCAGCAAGAACCCCCGCAAGAGCCCCATGACCACTGCCATTGGAACTGATGACCTCACTGGAAATAACCTTTTTATCTTCTACCTCATACACTTTAAACTGTTCTGTTCTTCCAAAATGCTGAAATACGGTACCGTTGTCATAAGTAACTGCTACTTTCATTATCAAATCCTCCAGATATTTTCATATTTTGATTCAGTTTATCATAATTTCGAAGATTTCTCCACAGGCAAAATACAAATTTGACCATCAACTGAAAAATACTGTAATTCCTCAAATTCATCATCTAAAAACTCAAAAGTAAAAATAAGAAATCATTGCATACAATTCATTATCACGCTGATCATCATTTCTTTTTCTACCGGCCTTGATTCAGCAATCATTATCGAAAGGGCAACCAATGTTGAATCTTCTATCTTCTTTTTTCCGTTTTCAAACAACGCATAGTCTGAATCACCTCCATACATTCTTCATATTTAAGAACATATGTTGTTTCACTCCCTTTCGGACGAGTCATGTTTTGGTGATCGTAGGAATCCAGCAGATTGAGTGCATTGCTATACTTTTCAATTACAGAAAGCACTTGTTTGCTGTCCGGTTCATTCTCCGTCCTTTTCACAATCAATTCTTCATACGCTTTATAATTCTTCCATTTTTGCACATTAAAAGCAGACAATTCAATGACATCTTCACCTCTTTGCCTGCTTTACGATCATTCTGTTTTTTTCACACAAAAAAACGACATACCTTACACGGTTCAATTCTTCAGCATATTCTCTATAAATATCCCATACCCTCTCGTCGGATCATTCACAAGAACGTGCGTCACCGCTCCCACCAGCTTTCCATCCTGAATGATCGGGCTGCCGCTCATTCCCTGCAAAATTCCACCTGTCTGTTTCAACAGAGAACTGTCCGTTACCGTGACTTCCAGATTGATATTATCATATCCGGCTTTTTCTCCTGATATTTTCCGAATCTCAATATCGTAAAATCGATACTCTCCGTTGAAGCTGCTGATCATCTGAGCTTTTCCATCCCGTATCTCTTCTGCACCGGCTGTTTCCAGTGCTGCTTTTTTCCACAAATTGTTAAATGTATCCTGCTGATAAAAGCTGCTTAGCCGATCCATGATCAGGTCTTTGATTCCGCTGTTGCCCAGTCCGAAGATGCCCTGTTCCGTGTTGTTTTTTACGGTTCCGATACAGGACTGCATGCGGTAATCAATGGCTCCTGAAAGAGATCCGGGCTTGTTGCTGATGCTTTTGATCAGGGAATATATCTCTGCATGGTACAGCTGTCCGTTGTCGATTACCATCCTTTTGCCGGTATCGATATCACTGATACAATGGCCCAGCGCTGCAAAATTCCCGTCTTCGTCGACCCAGGTCAGAGTTCCAATGCCGTGCATATTGTCACGGATCCATAATCCGGCTGCGTAATCACCATTCTCTGACATCACAGGATTTACTGTCACCTGTTTCTGACTTCCATTGTGTTCAACAAGCAGATTGATCGGCTGGCCGCTGCTTTCCTGAACCAGTTTACGAAACTGCTCTTTGGTGGATATCTCCGTCCCACCGGCCTGAAGAATATAATCTCCCGCTTCCAGAATACCGCTGCAGGGCGAACTATTGTCTCCGTTCTCCGTCACAATATGAGTTACTTCTGTCACCAGCACACCTCTGGTCTCCAGATAAATTCCCACAGGAATCCCGCAGGGCAGAAGCTTTCTCCTTTCATGCCCGGTCTGTACAGTATCTTTTCCATCCTTTTCATAAGAAAACGAAGCTGTACCGCTCCCTTCGGCTGACGGCACGGCTGCCTCCCTGACCTGACATGTATCAGACCCTGAGTTCACATTCCAAAACGCTGCATAAGATTCTGTAAAAACGAAAAAATATAGTAATGTAAAACAGGAAGTAAAAAGAAATATTCCCGTCAGGAAAGCATGATATCTTTTTAGTCTTCTGTTCAGCCGCTTATTACCGCAATCACCCCGCATAATAAATCCTCCATTCCCCGCAAAACAAGCTGTAACAATCAGTAAAATTACTCCCGCCTCTTCAGGCAGGCAGCACTGAAACTTACTCTCTGAGGTTATTATGCGATAAATTCAAATTGTGAATCATGTATTTTCTGGTTTCCAGCTGCAGTCTCCTGCAGGCAGTATCGCAAAGCAGAAGAGAAATGCTGTGTCCGGCCCGCTTACTGTACTGATCATCCCAGAACTGTCAGCTGTGACGGTGCAGCATCTGCACTTTTGCTGCTTTCAGTTCTCTGGCATTCTGAAGAACAGCGTCTGTAATCTGTACTCCGCCCAACAGCCTTGCCAGTTCCCGGACTGAATCTTCTTCTTCCAGATGGCTGATTGTAGTACAGGTTTTCTGATCCACGATATCCTTGGCTATCATAAAATGATTATCCGCCATGGATGCAATCTGGGGAAGATGTGTAATGCAAAGCACCTGATGTGTCTGCCCGATAAGGGAAAGCTTCTCCGATACACAAGCAGCGGTTCTGCCGCTGATTCCTGTATCGATTTCATCAAAAATCAGAGTGGGAATCTGATCCGTATCGGCAAGTACAGACTTCACAGCCAGCATAATCCGGGAAAGCTCACCGCCGGAGGCCACATCTCCCAACGGCTGCATAGGCTGGCCTGGATTGGTGGAGATCACAAATTCCGCATCATCAAAGCCATTGCTTCCGAACTGACCGGAGCGCTCAAAATGCATATCAAACGACACCTGAAGGAAATTCAGTTCCTGCAGACTGGAGATAATTGCCCGAACCAGCGGAACGGCTGCTTTTCTGCGAAGTACCGACAGCTGTTCGCACAGACACAGCACCTGCTTTTTCGCAGTTTCACATGCTTTTTGTGTACGGCTTCGGTTCTCCTCATAATTCTCCAGTTCCCGGAGACGCTCCTGCTTCTCCCTGAGGCTTTCCATAATCTGACTGTAATCACGGCCGTACTTCGCCTGCAGGGAGCGGATCAGATCCAGCCTGTCCCTGACTTCCTCATAGGTCTCCTGATCAAAACTCAGACTTTCCATATATGCAGCCACGTCCCGGTTGATATCAGACAGAATCGCCTCCAGATCCTGAATCTGAGAGGCAATATGGCGCACGGAATCATCATATTTCTGAACCGACTGGATTTCACGTACTGCTCTGGATACTGATTCCCCGGCTGAAGCGCTGCTGTCATATCCCAGCGCATCGCGAACGATCCCCATGGACTCCATAATGCTGCGGCTGTTGGCAATCTTTTTGAAAATCTGCTCCAGGTCTTCTTCCTCTCCCTCTTTCAGACATGCAGATGTAATCTCATTGATCTCAAAACGGAGAAAATCCACTTCACGCAGACGGACTTCTTCTTCCAGGGAAAAGGATTGCAGCCTGCGGCTCAGCTGTACGTAACTGCTGTAAGCATCAGCCAGCTTCTCCTTCACAGGAACAATCTCCTGGCCGGCATAGGCATCAAGAATCTCAAGATGCTTATACTTATACAGCAGGGACTGATGCTCATGCTGTCCGTGTATATCAATGAGCATACCTGTAATACGGCGTACTTTTGCTGCTGTAACCGTCATATCATTGATCCTGAACACACTGCGTCCCTTCAGAATCTTCCGTGACAGAATCAGAACACCGTCCTCCGTCTCAATATCCATATCCTGCAGCTGACGGAGCTTTTCCTCTTCTTCCACCTGGAAAACCAGCTCAATATAGGCATACTCCGCACCGGACCGGATCACATTGGCACCGGCCTTGCCTCCCAGTGCCAGATTGACAGCATCGATCAGAATCGACTTGCCTGCGCCTGTCTCTCCTGTCAGAATATTGAGACCCGCTCCAAATTCCATATCGGCTTCTTCTATCAACGCAAAGTTCTTTACATGCAAATGCATCAGCATAACGATTCCCCCTCATGTATACTTCGTTTAAAATACATTCCCTTCAGATATAATCAGAACAGGTGTTGTGAACAGTTGTTCCCGAATGTTTGTTCCAATTGTATCTCAGGAGACAAAAAAAAGCAAGCACTTTTTGAAATTTTTACATTTCTCATGCCTGCTTCATAAACTTTATCAATACTTTATTAATCCGGTACTGTATTTTACTGTTTCCTGTCCCGGTTTCTGTTAACCATCTTCTGCACTTCTTTCATGAGAACTACCGTGTCTTCCACACTTCTCACAGCACACATAATCGTATCATCACCGGCTATGCATCCCACAACCTGCGGTAAATGAAGGCCGTCGAGGGCGGCCGCCACTGCCATGGCAAGCCCCGAAACTGTTTTTATTACAAGAAGATTCTGAGCCATATCCATGGACACAAAGCCATCACAGAAAATCCGGATGTATTTATCCTTCATCTCATCTTCTTCCTTTTTCAGCAGGGTATAACACTGTTTTCCCCTGCCGTTTGGCATCTTGGTCAGCTTGAGTTCTCTGATATCTCTGGAAACCGTTGCCTGAGTTACATTGAAGCCCTCCATGTTCAGCCGTTCGGCAAGTTCTTCCTGTGTTTCAATATCGAACCTGCCGATCAGTTCTCGTATTTTGTCATGTCTTTTGATCTTCATACTCAACCTCCGATTTTACCGTTCTGACATTTTCCGCCGTACTGTTTCCAGAAAACTTACATTACTGACTTTCAGGATACTGGCGGTAATATCTGCCTGTTCTATCTCAATCCGGTCACCTGGTCTCAACACACCGCTGTCATTGCCATCAAAGCATATCTGAACCGGAACAAATCTTTTTCCGGGCCGCTGCGTTACTTCCACTACGATTCTGGAATCGGCCCGCAGTACAATACTTCTGCAGTGCAGAGAGTGGGGGGAAATTGGTGTCAGGAGAATACTGAAGGCTTTTGGATCCACGATCGGACCCCCGGCTGACAGATTGTAGGCGGTAGAACCCGTGGGAGTAGCAATGATAATGCCGTCCGCCACGTATTTATTCAGCAGCTCTCCATCCACATAGATATTATAATCATTCACATCCAGCCCCTGGGAGCGGGAAAGAACGATATCATTCAATGCATAATCAGATGTCTGACAGAACTCTCCAATGATAACAGCCCCGTGAAGCAGCATCCTGCGTTCAACCGTATATCTGTCTGCAATCAGACAGTCCATGGCATATTCAATGGAAGTTGGATCAATTTCCGACAGATAACCAAGAGTTCCCAGATTAATGCCCAGAATGGGGATTTCCTTGTGTTTCAGATCACGGGCGGCCTGCAGCATGGTACCGTCTCCGCCGATTACCAGAATACACTGTGTATCATCCGGTACTCTTTCCGGATTCGTATAGCGGTACCATTCATGATCATCCTCCGCATGTTCATAAACGCCGGGATCCAGCCTGCAGCGACAGCCCCTTGTAACAAGATAATCCCGGACGCGCTGTGCCATCTGCCTGCTGCCTTCTTTTCCGTAATTACTGATTACATAAAATTTATTCATGAACCTTTACAATGCCTCATGTGCTTTCACTGTAATCTGCTCCGGAGTCGGAATATACGGAGCCTCTTCAGGACGTTCACAGCCCTTGCCCAGCCATACGAGATACTCGATATTGCCCTCCGGACCCTTAATGGGGGAATAATCAAGTCCCAGAATGGTAAAGCCCATGGCCTGCGCACAGGCCATAACGGAATCAACAACCTCCACATGGACTTTTCTGTCTCTGACAACGCCTTTTTTGCCCACTTTTTCCCGTCCCGCCTCAAACTGCGGCTTGATCAGGCATACGGCCTGACCACCCTCTTTCAGCAGTTCATAAGCCGGAGGAAGAATCTTACTCAGAGAAATAAACGATACATCTACGGAAAAAAAGTCAACAGGCTCCGGTATCAGTTCATGATTCAGATAACGGGCATTGGTTTTTTCCATACAGATCACACGATCATCCTGACGCAGTTTCCAGTCCAGCTGTCCACGGCCGCTGTCAACCGCATACACACGGACAGCTCCGTTCTGCAGCATACAGTCCGTAAAACCACCCGTAGAAGCACCGATATCCATGCAGGTACATCCTGTCAGCGTAATAGGCCATACATCCATGGCCTTTTCCAGTTTCAGGCCTCCGCGGCTTACATATTTCAGTGTGGAGCCCTTTACCTCCACCGTTTTTTCCGTATCAAATACAGATCCGGGCTTATCTTCCTTCTGTCCGTCTACATAAACAATGCCGGACATGATAAGAGCTTTTGCCTTCTCCCTGGAAGGCGCCAGGCCCTTATTCACCAGCAGTATATCCAAACGTTCTTTCATTCCTGTTCTCCAATCCGTTCCAGAATTCTTTTCAGGATAAAATCCGCATCCAGGCCGATTTCCTTTTTCAGCAGGTCCACGTTGCCGTGCTCCACATACATATCGGGCACAGCCACATTTATAATATCCACCCTGCTTCTGTCATCCTCCAGCCAGGTACATACATGTTCGCCAAAGCCGCCTTTCAGTACATTTTCCTCCAGCGTCACCAGGAGACTGTGATTTCTTACAGCCTTTGCAAGACATCTGTCATCGATGGGGCTTACGAACCGCATATTGACCAGTGAAACGTGATATCCCATTTCTTTGAGCCGGCTGCGGACCTCCACTGCTGTCTCCACCATACTGCCCACGGCAAGCAGAGCGATTTCTGATTCATCATAAATCCATTCCGCCTCTCCCGCAGCAATGGGCTGCCTGAACCGGGCCAGCCCTTTCCAGCCGGTTCCTCTTGGATAGCGGATCGCAATGGGGCAGGAGTAGGTAAATGCGTAATTCAGCATATCCTGAAACTCATATACATTTTTCGGAGCGCATACTGTCATATTGGGGATATGTGACAGATAGGACAGATCAAAAATCCCCTGATGGGTCTCTCCGTCACTTCCCACCAGACCGGCACGGTCCACCGCGAAGACTACCGGAAGATTCTGGATACAGACATCGTGTATAATCTGGTCATAGGCTCTCTGCAGAAAGGAAGAATATACCGCCACCACCGGCTTCAGGCCGCCTGCTGCCATTCCGGCAGCAAACGTTACCGCATGCTGTTCGGCGATCCCCGCATCGAAGAAACGGCCGGGGAATTCACGGGCAAAGGGAGTCAGACCGGTTCCGTCCGGCATGGCGGCTGTAATTGCCACAATATTTCTGTTGTTCCGCGCCGCTTCACATATGGTTTTTGAAAATACATCGGTCCAGTCGGGCTCTGTTTTTTTCTGAATAACCTGGCCGGTCCGGATATCAAAGGGAGAAACCCCGTGAAAACGCTCCGGGTACTCTTCTGCCGGCCGGTATCCCTTCCCTTTTTTCGTCAGGACATGGATCAGCACCGGTTTTTTCAGACGCTTTGCATTCTCCAGAACCGTTACCAGACCTTTTACGTCATGTCCATCCACAGGTCCCCAATAGGTGATTCCCATATTCTCAAACAGCATACCCGGTACAAAAATTTTTTTCACATTATTTTTCACATGTATCAACGCATCCAGCACCGTTTTTCCCACTCCGGGAACCTTTTCCAGCTGATCCGTAACATGTTCCTTCAGATCATAATAAGCGGATGTCCTGCGGATTTTGCTGAGATGCTCACTGATTCCACCGGTGTTTCTGGAAATAGACATCCCATTGTCATTTAAAATAATAATATAATTGCTGTTCAGACTGGATACGTTGTTCAGTGCCTCCAGCGCCATGCCTCCTGTCAGCGCGCCGTCGCCGATGACGGAAATAACAGAATATTTTTCCTTTTTCCGGTCTCTGGCCATGGCAAGTCCCATGCCTGCGGAAATGGAAGTGGAGCTGTGTCCCGTATCGAAAGGATCGCACTGACTTTCCTTACGCTTGGGAAAGCCGCTCATTCCCCCGTATTTGCGCAGTTCATCAAAACCGGATCTTCTGCCGGTGAGTATTTTATGCGTATAGGACTGGTGTCCCACATCCCATACAATTTTATCTTTTGACGGGTCAAATACCAGATGGAGCGCCATGGTAAGTTCCACCACACCCAGATTGGAGGCCAGATGTCCGCCGGTTGTACTGATCTTTTTAATCAGGAACCTTCTGATCTCCCTGGCAAGCTCTTCATATTCAGACTCTTTCAGCTTCCGGATATCACCCGCCTGATTGATCTTATCAAGTATCATAGCTGTTCCTCTATTTTTCACGGGTTACCAGCATGAGAATCAGCTGTTCCAGGAAGGGATTCTCATACGGCAGTTCCTGCAATGTCCGAATTGCTCTTTCAGAAAGTTTCTTTACCTCTTCCTTCGCTCTGTCAAGACCTTCCAGAGTAACGTATGTGGTCTTATGATTCTTTTCATCGCTTAAAACCGGCTTTCCCAGCACAGACTGGTCACCGATTACATCCAGAATATCATCCTGAATCTGGAAAGCCAGACCTACATCATCAGCAATACTGATAATTTTTTCTTCCTCCTGAGGCGATGCCCCGGCCATAACCGCTCCGATCAGCATGGATGCCTCCAGAAGGGCACCTGTCTTCAGCGCATAGATAAAATCCAGCTTGTCTCTGGGAATCGGCTTGTCAGTCAGCTCCACATCCACTGTCTGTCCGCCGATCATACCGTAAATACCAGATTTCTCAGCCAGAATGGATGCAGCACGAAGAACCCGGTCCGGGTGCTTCGTCATCCCGCCTGCTTTCAGTGCTGTTTCAAAACAGTATACCATCAGACCGTCTCCGGCAAGAATCGCCATGTCCTCTCCGTATTCCACCCAGGTGGTATGTCTGCCTCTGCGGTACTCGTCATTATCCATCGCCGGCAGATCATCGTGAACAAGGGAAGCGGAATGCATCATCTCCATAGCCGCCATAAAAGGCTCAATATCCCTGTCTGATCCCCCGAACAGCCGGTACGTTTCCTGCATCAGCATGGGACGAAGACGCTTTCCTCCTGCTTTCACACTGTAATTCATGGATTCCAGCACTGTCTTCTGATGTCCCGTTTCTTCCGGCAGATAACAGTCGATCACTTTCTGGACTTCCGCCGTTTTCTGTTTCAGTATTTCATTAAAATCCATCGATTTCTCCCTCCTCATTCAGAATCACCAGCTGCTGCTCCACTTCCGTCAGCGCCTGACTGCAGTACTGGACCAGTCCAATACCTTCTTTATACAAATGAAAAGATTCCTCCAGCGTGCATTCTTTGCTTTCCAGTCTGGCAATCAGCTCTTCCAGCTGCTCCAGAGCTTTTTCAACAGGCATACCGGATACTTCCTGCTCATCCCCGCAGGCTTCCATGTTCTGTTCTTTCATATCAAGCTTCTCCATCCAATTGAGATTATTCTCCGTTTTCAGCCGCTTCTGAGGCCAATATTCCTGCACAAACTTTTCCATCTGCAAACTGCAGTCCGACCAGCTGTCCCGGCTTCAGAGCCTGAGCTGACATCACCGGCTTTCCCTCTTCATCGCTGACATAGGCAAATCCACCGGACAGCTGCTTCAGTGGAGAAAGGGCTTCCAGTTTTCCTGCACAAAGCGCTGTCCGGTGTCTGCAGTCCCTGACACGGTTCTGCATGCTGTAGGAAAGACTCTGCTTCAGACCTGCCAGCTGCTGCTTTTTCTGCTCCAGCTGATAGACCGGATCCTGAAGATTCAACCGCCTTTTCAGAGCATCCACCCGGGCCTTTTTCCGCTCCAGCTGCATATCCGCAGCCATATCCAGCCGACCCTTCTGCACCCGCAGTGTATTCAGATAGGCCTCATAATCAAATACTGCCAGTTCCGCTGCTGCCGAGGGTGTAGGTGCCCGGAGATCCGCCACAAAATCGGCTATGGTATAATCCGTTTCATGCCCCACAGCGGAGATAACCGGTGTCTCCGCATGAAAAATGGCATAGGCCGTCTCTTCCTCATTAAATGCCCATAAATCCTCCAGAGAACCGCCGCCACGACCGACGATCATGCAGTCAAGACCCATCTCGTCAAGACAGCGAATGCCGGCTGCAATGGAGGACGATGCCATCTCCCCCTGCACCAGTGCCGGATAAAGATACAGCGTCACACAGGGATTTCTTCTGGTCGCTATGTTGAAAATATCCCTGATTGCTGCTCCGGTGGGCGCCGTAACAACACCGATCCTTCTGCCGAAACGGGGAATGGGCTGCTTGTACTCCTTCGCAAACATCCCCATCTCTTCCAGCTGTGCCTTCAGCCGCTCGTACTCCTGATACAGAGCCCCGACCCCGTCGGCCTCCACCATCTGTACATACAGCTGATACCGGCCATCCCGTTCATAAATACTGATGCTGCCGCCGGCCACAACTTTCATGCCATTCTGCAGACGAACCTTAAGATTCGGGCGCTGAGAACGGAACATGACTGCATTCAACACACCGGACGCATCCTTTAAAGTAAAATAAATATGCCCCGATGTGTGGTATTTGCAGTTGGAAATCTCACCGCGTACATAAATCCGGCGCAGGAGAAAATCCTGTGTAAACAGGTTTTTAATATAGGAGTTAACCTGTTCCACCGAATAAATACCGGCTGCCATTACGCTTCGGCCCTGACAATCTTTCCGAGAATCCCGTTAACAAAAGAAGGGGAGTCATCGCCGCCGTACTGCTTTGCCAGTTCCACAGCCTCATTAATGGCCACTTTGTCCGGTACTGTGTCATCATGACGGATCTCATAAAGCGCCAGACGAATCAGACTCAGATCCACCCTGGCCATGCGCCTTGTCTGCCATCCTTTCGCATACTGATTGATCAGGGCATCTGCTTCCTCCGTATTCTCCAGAACCGCCTGCGCACGCGCCTTTATCATATCTTTCTCTTCTTCTGAATAATCAGCCAGCTCCTCCGATTCGAGATAAAGCTTTGTCTGTTCTTCCAGAAGCTCCGGTGTGTAAAATTCCTTCATAAACACCAGCTTAAAGGTGTGTTCTCTTAATTCTCTGCGTTTCATAGATTCCTCCCAGGTAGTAAAATCTTTCCCGATGATACAAAAAAGGGCGCAGATATCACCGGCCCCATTTTATATTGTCTGAAATTATCAAGGTTTCGTATCCAGCGGATACTTCTGTGCACAGGCTATTCTGTTTCAATTCCGGCAATTCTGACATTCACATCGATTACTGCCAGACCTGTCATATTCTCAATGGCATTCTTCACATGTTCCTGAACATTGAGAGCCAGTTCAGGAATGCTGTAACCGTACTTCAGGTTCAGAGACAGGTCACAGGATACGGAAGTATCCATAACGGTTACCTTAACTCCCTTCGGCGCCGTCTTCATGCCCAGCTTTCCGGCCAATTCATTGGCGGAACGGTCTTCGATGGAAACCACACCGTCCACTTCCCTCGCTGCCAGGCCTGCAATGATTGCAATTACTTCATCGGCGATCTGAACGGATCCCACCTGTCCGTTTTCATGTATAATATGTGTACTTCTGCTTTCAAAATCGTTCGACACTTCAATACCTCCTGTACAATACGAATTTCAATTCACATTGACTCGAAGATAGTATAACAAAAAACGATTCTAACTGCAAATGTTTTCTTGTATGATATTATTTCTTCTTTTGTTTCAATTTTCAGTACTTTTTACGGTTCTGCAACTACTTCCGTATTCACCTCATTCATGAGAGAAATGACAATATCCGATATTTCCACATCAGCTTCACGCTTTACCGTATCTTCAATCTGTGCTCTCTGAGTATCTGTGATGCTGCTGCTTCCCACCAGAACCTCCACACCGCTTTCACTGATGGTCACCAGCGTCTGTGAAATTCCTTTTGCGGTCAGGGCCGATTGAATATTGGCTTCCTTCTCGGCATTTTTCGTCATGGTCATCAGGTTGTCAGCTGCTGCTTCACGCTGTTTTTCGCTTAGATTTTCATTATTCATTATACTGTTCAGCGTATCTTCATTGCGGGTGCGGACCTGCTGACGGCTCAGCTGAGCTTCCGCCATCATATTCTCCACCTGTTCGGACAGGGTCAGTACCGCCTCTCCGGGCTGCGCACCGGTTTCCCCGCTCTGAACAGTCTCCGTATTCTGTGCCTGTTCCAGCGCCACATTTTCCGCCAGCACATCCTCCTCCGAAATATCCATCAGCGCGGAATTTTCCTGTTCTCCCATAGCCGGCACCGATTCCTCACGGGATGGCAGATAGGTCAGATATCCCGCAACGGCAATCATCACAGCCAGCAGCGTCAGAATCAGCTGATTTTTCCTTCTAAGCTTTTTCATGCACATGCCACTCCTTTAAAATTCACCCTCTAATACTTTTATTTTATGAGCAGGGAGTCCGAATAATGCCTCCAGAAGACTGCTGATCTCCGATTTTACCGTGGCATTTTCTCCTCCCTGTGCCACCACGGCGATTCCGGTCACTCTGGGGAGAATTTCCCGTGCAACCCACGGAGTCTGCCCGCTTTCCATAACCGTATTTTCCTGACTGCTGAAGCTGTCCTCCGAGGTATTTCCCTCTGATTCTCCTGCATCACGGACACTGCTGCTTTCCGACTGCACATCTTTTTCCACCACTTTCTCCCCGGTATCCTCCAGCACCACCATGACCTTTACCTGGCCCGCTCCCTGAACCGTTTCCAGAAGAGCTTTCAGTTCCCGTTCCAGTTCTGCCTGATACTGAGAACGGGTATCGCCGGAAACAGTCGGAAAGTCCTCCCCATGATCTCCATCAGACCCGGAACTGCCCAGCTTTTCCAGCGGAAAAGACAGCAGAAAAAGCAGAATCCCCACCACAAGCGCCAGCAGAATCTTATCTCTGGACAGATTTTTTAGAATCATCATTCCTGCCTCCCCGCTGATATGTCTCTCCATTTTACCGAAACCGCATACTGATCCAGTTTAAATGTTTCTGAAATCTCCTCTTTCAGCTTTCTCAGCAGAGTACGGGGGGGTTCTGCCTGTTTCCCGGTTTCCGATACGGTAATTTTCATTCCCGTGACCACCACTTCTCCCGATTTCTCCAGTTTTTTCTCATCAAACTCCACAGTTCCCTCTTCCAGCTTCAGATTTTTATCCTCTGCCAGCTCACGCACCTGCAACAACACACTTTCCGAGGTACAGGATAGAAGTTCCTGTTCACAGGCCTGTGATACCTGACTGATCTGACTGTTTACCGCGGATATATCCGCCTCTGTTTCCAGTTCCGTCAGCTTCTCCGTCAGGATCTGTTCCAGATGCAGTGCAGATACCGCCGGCTTCAGAACCAGAAGCAGCATCATCAAAGAAAGATAAAACCGCAGAGTATGTTTTTTGTTCTGATCTCCCATCAGATACAGAACAAGGTAGGAAATCACGGCAAATACAGCAATCTGCCGGACCCATTCATATACCTCCTCCATCTGCACTCACCTCCATTACCGGACCGCCATGGCAATCATGAGCAGAAGGATCACCGCACAAAGGCAGGTGACTTTCACCAGATATTCCAGACTTTCTGCAAAACCGCTCAGACATCTGCTGACATTTTTATCGGCTGCCGGCAGAGCCACAGCAGACATCACATGATACAATGCCGAAACGAGAGCAATCCTGACTACGGGCAGCAGGCAGATCAGCAGAATACAGAACATGCCCGCCGCGCCGATACTCCCTTTCAGCAGAGAGCTGCTTTCCCACAGCACCGTAGCCGCCGTGTCTGCCAGTCCGCCGGCGCCCGGTATCATGGAAGCCGTTTTCAGCAGAGTCTGCCGCCGGACCGAATCAGCCTTGGGAAGTACCATCATCTGAATCACCTGCAGCCCGGATACGGACGCAAAAGACAGCTTCATCAGAAGACTCATTCCCTTTTTCAGAAGACCGGACAGCCCGGACAACAATGCCTCCGGCATAATGGAATCCAGCAGTGAAATCACCAGATAGATACTGATTCCCGGAAGCAGGATATACAGACAGACCCGGCTCACCAGACTGCTGATACTTATGGCAGACGCATAGATTCCGGCTGCGGTAACAGTTTCCCCGCCGGCAGCTGCTGCCACAGCCAGCACCGGAAAAAGGGCGCCGGCAAATGATATGATATGTTCCAGATACTGCTTTGTCTCTGCCAGAAACCCCCGGAACAGAGCTGCCAGCTGCACGATCATCAGCAGCTGAATCACAACTCCCGAAAAAGCCGTAACCGACCGGTTGTCAAATGCCTGTCCCACCGCACGAAGCAGAGCAAACAGCAGCACCAGCAGCAGAACGCCGGCATAATCGGACAGATGGAGCAGTTCCCCTCCTTTCAGCCAGCCAAGCAGAAGCTGCTCCAGACTGTCCTTCATCCCCTGAAAATCTCCTGCCTGAAGCTGTCCGACAAGTTCGGAAAAGGATACTTCATTGCTGCTCAGAATTGAAGCAAGCAAATCCTGAAGCTGCCCGAAATCGGTTAAATCATCCATACCTGCCACATCCTCGTCTTATACTGAAAATAACGTCTCAATCGTATCAATCAGAGCTGTTACCACCGGCAGACTGACTGAAAGGATCAGCAGTTTTCCGTAAATATCAATCTGGCGGCTGATTGCTGCACAGCCGGCCTCTTTACAGATATCGGAAGCCAGCTGGCTGATCCAGGCCAGTCCCATGATTTTCAGCAGAATTTTAAAATAAACCCCGTCGAGACCGGTGTATTCCATCAGTTCCCGGATCAGACTCAGGATGGAATCCAGCTGAGTGACCGCCGCCCCGATCAGCAGAAGCATTGCTCCCAGGGAAAGAAACATTCCGTACTCCGGCTTCAGTGGACGGATCCACAAAATGAGCATGGCTGCTGCCGCCCCTGCCAGTATGATCTGAACCATGAAAACGCCTCCCCAATCAAAATTCAAACAGCTTCTGAATCGTTTCAAACAGCTGGGAAATATACGGAACCAGCCAGAACAGTACCAGCAGAAGCCCGGCAAAGCTGGTCAGAAAAGCCTGTTCTTCCCGGCCGCTGTGTTTCAATACCTGGCAGAGCACGGAAACCAGTATTCCCACCGCTGCAATACGAAATAACAATGCAACCTCCATACCCCATCCTTTCTCCTACAGCATGACCACGATAACTGTCAGCGCACCCAGAATCCCCAGAGACTGATACATTCTGCAGCTGGCTTCACAGTTTTTTTCCAGATGTTCCACACTTTCCTTCACCTGCACCTCCAGCAGCTCCAGAGTACGAAGCTGCATATCCACATCGAGAAATCCCAGTTCACTGCCCAGCTTCCGGAACAATTCCAGATCCTCCTTCTTCAGACCGCTTCCCTGAAAAGCATCCTCACTTTCCTGCCAGAGCTGTGCCAGCCCGTCTCCCTTCCGGTTCTGCATCTTCCGGCTGATTCCGGCAAAAAATTCGGAAAAAGGCTCCTCTACCCGTCTGCTGATATCATCAAAGGCTTCTTCCAGTACTCTCCCTGAAAAGCCGATTTCCCCTTTCAGCATACGAAGCACCGTCTGCATCAGACGAAGATTTCTGATCCGTTTTCTGGCATTGAGACTGTACCGGAAGCCAAGAGCCAGAACTGCCGCAGCCATTATGCTGATTCCTACAAACCGCATCACAGAAGCTTCCCCCCTTCCCCGTTATAAATATGACTCCATTTTCCCGGGGCGCCTTCATTTTCCAGCTGTATGTACCGGTCGAATACCCGGGCCTGCTTCAGGCGCCGAAATCCTTCCTTTTCCAGCAGGCGGTCCATGCTTTCCCCATGGGCAGTCGCAAGCAGAACGCAGCCGCAGCCTGCCGCTTTAAAAACAGCATCCACATCGCTTCCCTCTGCAATTTCATCAACTGCCAGAACCGAAGGTGCCATGCTGCGAAGCATGAGGCGCATCCCCAGTGTCTTGGGACAGCCGTCCAGCACATCGGTCTGTGCACCCAGATCATTCTGGGGGACTCCCTGATCGCAGGCGGCAAGCTCCCCCCGTTCATCTACCACTGCCACCGTTTCCGGAAGTCCAAAGGCATTTCCATCGGAAACCAGCCGGATCAGATCGCGCATCAGCGTGGTTTTCCCCTGTCCGGGAGCAGAAAATATCAGCGTACTTCGCAGTCTTCCGTTTTCATACAGATACGGAAGCAGCCCCAGAGCACAGTCCCTGTACTGGCAGGCAATCCGGATATGGATAAATGAAATATTGCGGATTGTTCTGATCTGTCCCTGACTGAGCACCGCTTTGCCGGCAATTCCGACCCGGTGACCGCCCCGGATTGTAAGAAATCCCTGCCGGATCTCCTCCTCATAGGCATACATGGAAAAACGGCTGACAAATTCCATGGTTTCCTGCATATCACCGGCAGTAAGAACCGTACTGCCCTGCATCATCCTCTCCCTTCCGTTTTCCAGCAGCTTCACCGGTTTTCCGCATCGCAGCCGGATTTCCTGAATCTGTCTGTTTCCCCGCAGTTCCTGCTCTGCCGATACTCTTAAACGCACCGGCAGCACATGCAGGATTTCTTCCATCTGATAATCCTTCATAAGCCTGCCCCCTTTGCCTCATTATATGAAAAAAAGAAACCGGCTATGCCCGGAATCGGGGCACAGTCGATTTCCTGTATTTTAAGCTTCTGTATGATTCTTTCCGATCTCCATAAAACAGGATTCACCTTCCAGCTGATTCGTTTCCTCCTGATAATGCATACGGATCATGCGGTAGACATCATCGGTACCGTAGGCAAAGCTGATCTGGATTTCACCGTTTTCCATGCGCTTCATCTGCAGATCCACCGCATCCAGAGATGTCACCTTCTCACCGGGTTCCTCACAGGCATTCAGTGATTTCAGAAAATCCGCAGGCTGGGGATGCTTCATATTGTCCACGGAGGATCTGACCGGATATACGGTAATAACGGCGCAAAGTTCATTCTGCACCCACGTTGCCACTGCACGGCACCGGATTCCATCCAGTTCCTCCCTGCATTCCGCCACGGCAGGCATCAGGTATTTCAGGCTGACCAGCATCTGAAGAGCATTGGTGTAGGGATCTGTCTCCACCGACTGTCCGCTGTTCATATGAGGATGGTAACAGCCCACCAGATCCGCCTGTTCTCTGAAATGTGCATATTCCTGCGGATCGATCTTCTGCCGGTAATCATCCGGCAGACCGTCCAGCATCTCGCACAGTTCAGCGGAAATATAAGCATAATTCCGTCTGCTTTCTTCCATTCCGAAATAAGCCTGATAATTATTAAGTGCCTCCTGACAAACCTGCATCAGACGCCTGCTGCGGTACCACTGCTTTCTGCTGTCCTGCGGGATTTCCTCATCGCCGCCGCAGATTTCCTCAATCATCCCGATCACCTGCTGCAGCTGCTCCAGTGCCAGATCATGACGGCACAGATTCATGTAATCGGCCGCCAGACGGTTCAGTGTAAGAAGAGTCACATCATGGGTAACCGGCAGCGTCTCTCTGGCTGCGGTATAGGCCTGTTTCGACAGATTCAGAGCCGACTGGTATCTGCCGATCCGCGCATAATCCGAAGTCAGATTTGTAACGGCTGTCAGATAATCGGGATGTGTCACAGGCAGACATTTCCCGCGCAGCTCCAGAACCCTTTCTTTTAACGGAATGCTGTTCTCATACTGCTCCAGAGCAGCCAGCGCCACAGCCAGATTGTTCATCAGGCTGATGGTAAACGCATCGGTTTCTCCCAGCTTTTTACTGCTTTCCTCCAATGCCTGCTGCAGCAGAGGCACCGCCATCTCATAATCCTCCTCCGCCAGGAAACGCTCCGCATTACCGGCGGTCTGACGAATCTCATCCAGCTTCGCCTGCCGTTCTTCTTTCATGCCGGGTATGGTATACAGCAGATCCTGAGCTGCAGCGTAGCCAGCTGCCAGCGCTTTTTTCAGCCACTGTGCCCCTTCCGCAGAATCAGTCTCCGTACCGATACCTTTCAGACAACACCTGCCTGTCATGTACATCCCTTCGGAATCTCCTGCCTGCGCCGCGCTTTTAAACCAGAAAAATGCCTGTTCAGGAGCAGGTTCCTCTCCCTCCCACCCCTGTGAATAAAGAAGACCCAGATTGAACATAGCATCCGCCTCGCCGGCCGCTGCCGCTCTTTTATACCAGCTGACTGCTTCATCCATCCTTCTGTCATTCATCAGCCGGCGGGCAATCTCGCACTGGGCAGCCGTATTGCCGTTTTCCGCCTCCTCATACACCTGTTGTACCATATTCTGATCTTTCCACCAGTCTGCCATTTGGTCATCTATCCTTTCTTTCCAGCCAGATTCTCATTAAGCCAGTCGATTACCGCGCAGATTCCCTCCTCGCTGTAATCAAACCGGTACGAAGTCTTCTGCTCCTCCGGCGTTTTATCAAAAGCAAAGGGTTCCGGCCAGGTAATCAGTTCCAGCCAGTACCCCTGTTCCTCATCACCCTCCCGCTTCAGACGGATTCTGGTTCCGCTGCAGCTGGCCGTATAAGGCTGCTTCTTATAATAATTCAACGTAAACAAATCTTTTCTGGCAAATATCAATGATCACACCTCTGTATTACTCATCCTCTTTTTCAAGAGCCCGCTTCACAATATCACAATCCTTGTTGTACTGGCACTGCAGGTAATCGCATCCGACAATCTGCTCCAGACAGAGTCCGCATTTCTCCACCGAATACTCACATGTAACCATATTGGTCTGATTTTTTGCCTTGCAGTATCCGGTGAAAATAAACTCATCCATATCCTGCACACATTCCGACTGCATACTCATACTCAATTCCTCCCATCAGAGTATATATCAGGGAGAATTGTATCACAATCCGTGTCTGTTTTAAAGTATTCTTGACAAATTTCAGTTTTTTCGATACATTAAAAGTTGCTGTTCACATCTTCACCTGAGAGAAGAACACGCCCTAATAAGTTTGAGAGGTATTTTTTATGAAGAGTTCTACGAGAGATATGACGGCGGGGAAACCTGCTGTTTTACTGCTGCAGTTTGCTCTGCCTCTTATGGCCGGCAATCTGTTTCAGGAGTTTTATACAGTTGTTGATACCATTATCGTCGGGCAGTTTCTGGGCGTTCATGCGCTGGCGGCTATCGGGGCCGGAGGGTGGATTACCTGGATGATGACATCTGCCATTCAGGGTTTCACTCAGGGTTTTTCTGTACCGGCTGCCCAGGCTTTCGGAGCCGGAAACAGGGATCATGTCCGGAAAAATATGGGAAATGCCGCCGTTATGGCTGTTATTCTGTCTGTCATACTGCTGGCAGCAGGAGAAGCCATTCTCCGGCCGCTTCTCGTCCTGCTGGATACTCCGGAGGAGATTCTTCCCACAACACTGATGTATCTGCGGATTTATTATGCCGCCTGTCCTGTTATGATGGTTTTCAATTTTGCCGCCTGCAATCTGAGAGCACTGGGCAACAGCCAGGCACCTCTGCGTGCCATGATCATGGCATCCGTTATCAATGTTGTACTGGATCTCCTGTTTGTGGGACCGCTTCATTTTGGGGTTGCCGGTGCGGTCATCGCCACCGTTATCGCTCAGCTTTTTGCGGCTGTGTACTCCATGTACTGCCTGTTCCGCATTGATTTTATCTATTTTACCGGGGAAGATCTCCGGCTGAGCCGGAAATTCTGCTTCAGGCTGCTGGCACTGGGCGCTCCCATGTCGCTGCAGAATATCATCATCTCAATCGGAGGCATCATTGTTCAGTTTATCGTCAACCAGTTCGGCATCACTTTTATTGCCGGATTTACGGCTACCAACCGTCTCTACGGCCTCATCGAAACAGCAGGCATCTCCTACGGTTATGCCATGACCACCTATACGGGACAGAACAAAGGTGCAGGACTGTATAAAAGAATCCGTCAGGGCGTACGCACAGCTCACGTGATCGGACTGATCACGTCTGTATCCATCTCTATGATCATGATTTTTTACGGAAAGAATATTCTGAACCTGTTTATTACAGGAACACCAAAGGAGGCTGCCGCCACCATGGAAGTGGCATATCGCTACCTGTTCATCATGAGCCTGTTCCTTCCGATTCTGTACAGTCTCCATATCCTGCGCTCCAGCCTGACAGGACTTGGCAACAGCACCATTCCCATGTTTTCCGGCGTGGCGGAACTGATCATGAGAGTCAGCTCCTCCTTCCTGATTCCCCTGTATTTCGGGGAAATGAACCTGTTTTTCGCGGAGCCCATCGCATGGGCCGGTGCTGTCGCCGTCCTGCTTTGCGGATATCTGTGGACCATGCACCGGCTTACCGGACGCGAAAAAGCAGTAAAATAAAACGGCATAATAAAATGCTATAAAAAACAGCAGACGGACTTCCGATACAGTTCATCTGCTGTTTTTATTCATATCTTTTTCAGTGTCCTGAAAAATACTTATCCCAGAATTGCTTTGTCGCTGGCAAACTGTTCTCCGCTGACAATTTCAAACTGATGCAGCAGATCTTCCACTGTCAGCTTTTTCTTCTCTTCTCCGCGGATATCCAGAATGATCCTGCCGTCCATCATCATGATCAGTCGGTTGCCGTGTGCAATGGCGTCACGCATGTTATGTGTAATCATAAGAGTCGTAAGATGATCCCGGTTTACAATTGTCTCCGTTGTCTCCAGTACTTTTGCAGCGGTCTTGGGATCCAGAGCCGCCGTATGTTCATCCAGAAGAAGCAGCTTCGGTTTCTTCAGCGTTGCCATCAGCAGGGTCAGCGCCTGACGCTGTCCGCCGGACAGAAGTCCCACCTTGCTGGTCAGACGATCCTCCAGACCCAGGCCCAGAATCTTCAACAGTTCTCTGTATTCTTCACGCTCTTTTCTGCGGATCCCCGGACGAAGGGTACGATGCTGCCCCCGTCTGTAAGCCAGTGCAAGATTCTCTTCGATTCCCATGGTTGCCGCCGTACCGGTCATGGGATCCTGAAATACCCTGCCCAGATAAGCCGCACGCTTGTGCTCGGACAATTTTGTGACATCTACGCCGTCAATGATAATCTGTCCCTCATCTACCGGCCATACACCTGCAACTGCATTCAGCATGGTAGACTTACCGGCTCCGTTGCCGCCGATTACGGTTACAAAATCACCGTCCTCCAGCGTCAGGGAAATGCCCTTCAGCGCCTGCTTTTCATTCACCGTTCCGGGATTGAAAGTCTTATATACATTTCTGATCTCAAGCATTACTGATTGCCCCCTCTCTTAACCGGTTTTGAAAAATATCTGCCTTTCCAGTAGGGAACTGCCAGGAAAACTGCTACAACCAGAGCTGACAGAAGCTTCAGCAGATCGGTATCGATTCCGCGCCAGATAACAACCTGAAGTACCAGATAGTATAAAATAGAACCAAAGACTACGCCCAGAAGCCGGAAGCCGAAATTGTGGAAAATCCTTCCGAATACTGCCTCTCCGATAATAACCGCGGCCAGACCGATTACGATGGCGCCGCGGCCCATCTGCACATCGGCAAATCCCTGATACTGTGCCAGCAGTGCACTGGATAAACCAACGAGACCGTTGGAAATCATCAGTCCCAGAACTTTATTCATATTGGTATTGATACCCTGTGCACGGGCCATATTGCCGTTGCAGCCGGTGGCACGCAGCGAGCAGCCCAGTTCTGTTCCGAAAAACCAGTACAGCACAAGAATAACCGCGATAGTAATGATTGCAACAATTACAATCGTATTGCTGAAAAATCCCTTCACAGCACTGCCCGCTTTTTCAATCGTTGCAGACAGCTTGATAAACCGGAGAGATACCAGCAGATCACACTGATCCACATTGATGGCCTGATTGGCCTTTCCCATAATCTTCAGATTCACCGAATACAGCGAAAGCTGTGTCAGAATCCCTGCCAGAATGGCAGGAATCCCCATAAATGTATGGAACAGACCCGTTGCCAGCCCTGCCAGCATTCCTGCAATAGCAGCTGCCAGCAAAGCAACCCATACATTATAGCCGTTGATCAGCATCATAATACAAACTGCGCCTCCGGTACACATGGTACCGTCTACTGTCAGATCGGCCACATCCAGAATACGGTATGTAATATACACACCGATGGCCATAATTCCCCAGATCAGTCCCTGTGCGACTGCTCCGGGCAATGCAGCAAATAAAGTTTCCATATTACGTATATTCCTCCATATATCCTGTGTACTCTCCCATTATATACAAATCATATGAAATGTCCAGCATAAAAGCATAAAAGTATGAAAAAGGGGGCGGAAGAATCCCCCGGGACTCTCCCCTCCCCGTACATGTCAGTCAGAACAAAGATATCGATTATTCAGACTTGATTGCTTCGTAACCGTCAGGAATCGTGATATTCAGATCCTTGCAGACGGATTCGTTGTATTTCTTAACGAAATTCGGTGCATATTCGATCGGCATGGTGGAAATATCCTCGCCGTCTTTCAGAATCCGTACAGCCATCTTACCGGTTGTAACACCCAGGTCATAGTAGCTGATGGACAGCGTTGCAACACCGCATCCTGCACAGATGCCTTCCTCGCCTGCAATAACGGGAACACCCGCAGGCATACAGATATTGCTGATAATACCGGTATTGGAAGCAACGGTATTGTCGGTAGGTACATAAATCACATCACATTCCGCAGAAGCTGTTGTTGTAACAGCGGAGATATCGTTGGAATCGGAGAATGCATATAACTTGCATGAATAATTCAGTTTCTCCAGGAAAGCCTTTACGGTATCAACCTGATACTGGGAATTTGCCTCAGATGAGCAGTAAAGCAGACCTACATTTTTGGCATCAGGGAACAGTTCCTTCACCATATTGGCCTGATCTTCCAGAGGAGCCAGATCGGAGGTACCGGAAATGTTGCCGCCAACCGTGCCATTGAAATCGGAAAGCTGGAGAGCTACACCGTATTCCGTAACGGATGTACCCAGGATCGGGATCGTATTGGTTGCTGCTGCAGCTGCCTGTAAAGCAGGTGTTGCATTGGCAAGAATCAGGTCATAATTGTTGGATACGAAATTGTTAACGATGGTGGAACAGGTATTGGAATCGTTCTGTGCGTTCTGCAGATCAAACTCAACCGCATCTTCCCCCATTTCCTTTGTCACTTCATCAATGAAGCCCTGAGTTGCTGCATCAAGAGCTTCATGCTGAACCAGCTGGCAGATACCGATCTTGAATTTCTTACCGGATTCGCTGCCGGAATCTGTTGTTGTATCACCTTCCGCTGCCGCAGCAGTTGTTCCTGCCTCTGCAGTATCCTTTGATTCTGTCTTGTCAGAAGAACCGCAGGCTGTCATGGACAATGCCAGCACCAGGGCCAGCATAAGAGCTGCTATTTTTTTTGTTGCTTTCATACTCTTTTCCTCTCTTCCTAATTGTTATAGCATTATTTTTAAACAAAACAGCCGCCATTTATCATGGAACAGCATTTCTGTGTGATATTATAGTGCTTTAAACCTTAAAAGTCAAGAAGTCTCAGAACATCTGCTTCAATCCGCTTCATTTTTTTCGCGGTATCTTCATTTGTGCAGGGGATCCGGGCAGCGATGCGGGGAATATAATTCTTTTCCCTGATAATCTGCAGTGTTTCTGTGAAATTGATGTCATAAATATAGGCAATATAGGAAACCCAGTAGTCCATGGCTGTTTTCCTGTCCGGAGAATAGATGGAATGCCCTTCACAGGCTGTCTGAAAGACCACATCACTGATGGGTTCCCGCCCGGCCTCTTCCGCCGTTTTATTCAGCAGCACCTCAATGGAATCTTCCAGCTTTACCCGGCAGTTATCCAGCTTGTCCGAATCCCGGATCAGTCTGGCGTGAAGCAGCGTACGCTCGTCATCAATCCCCTCCAGTTTGAAATCGGAATGTCTGGCAATGGCCGTGCGAATCAGATCATCGAAACGGTCATCTTCCATGAACCGACGGATCATCCCCTCCTCAAACAGGATATGAACACCTTCCGCCGCATGATCCATGGTGGCCGGTTCAAAACTGTCGTAACGTCTCAGCTGCTCAAATCTGCCGATATCATGAAGCAATGCGATCATCATGGCAAGTTCCACATCTTCTTCGGAAAGTCCCATGCGGACCGCAATCTCCCGGCTGCAGTCAACCACACAGTAGGTATGTGTGATTTTTAAGCGGATTTTATCATCTTCCCTGTCATAATGATCCAGATACTCCTCAAACACCTGTCTGGCATGCATAAAATCAATATTATTGCTCATTTTCCATCTTCTCCTTTCTATAACGGCGCAGGGTTGCAGCGGTCAGAATCAGCCCGGTTATCAGCACCAGAACGATGCCTGCCATGCACAGGCAGAATATCTGAAGTTCCTGGCGATAATCCGCATCTGCCGGCTTCTCCTTTTCAGAGGAATTCTCCTGCTCAACGGAATTATCCTGAAGCCGGGATCCCACCTGCATCCTGTTCTCTGTCAGACGGAGTCTTGCTGTACCCAGCTTCATCCCTTCAAACTGATAGACTGCTTCCGCAAAACATCCATCCTCTTCTTCCTTTGGATCCAGATACCGCAGTACCGTTTCCAGATCGGACATGGTCATCCCTTTGGGAAGAATCACGGAACTGCTGTCCACTTTTTCCAGAGTAAAATTCCTGCTCACCTGAATCTGATTCAGCGCAAAACTGCCTGTGGTCAGTCTGCTGTTGTCTTTTTCCGCTTCATTTTCCGTCAAAACCCGGAAATTTTCAAAGCCGTAATCGAACAGTGCCCTGGTGGAGCGGTACTGTTCCCCTTTTTCACACTGCATCACGCAGGCAATCAGATTGACACCATCCTTCTGTGCATAGGTGATCAGAGTATATCCCGAAGCACTGGTAAAGCCGGTTTTTCCGGCTTTGCAGTACGGATAGTAAAACTCCGAACCCTGTTTCAGCATTTCATGGCGCATCTCCACATATCTGGCACCATGAGTATTGGTGGCAGGAATTGTATAGGAAGTTGATCCGGCTATCTGAAGAAATTCCTCATGCTGAATGCAGGCTCTCATAATCATGGCCATGTCATAGGGCGTTGTGTAGTGATTTTCATCGGCAAGTCCGCTGGGGTTCGTAAAATGAGTATGGGTGGCACCGGCCTGCTCAGCCCTTCTGTTCATGATTTTCGCAAAATCAGCAATCGTCCCGGAATTGTGAACAGCCAGCGCATTGGCCGCATCATTGGCCGATTTCAGAAGCAGGCCGTTCAGACAATCTTCCACAGACATCTTTTCGCCCTCAGAAGGATCGATCGATACATATCCATCAGGGAGCGGATCCAGTGCCTCTCCCTCAAACACCAGCGTATCGGAAAGAGCACAGTTTTCAATGGTAATCAATGCGGTCAGAATCTTGGTAATACTGGCAGGATAACGTTTGCTGTCTGCGTTTTTGGCATAAAGAACCGTACCGCTGCCCGCCTCAATCAGCACAGCCGCCCCGGCGCTGATCCGGGGAGCCTCGGGCCAGTCTGCTGCCGTTACGTATTCCTCATCAGAAAGCCTGGGATTTTCCTCTGCCGCTGCCCGAACAGAACTTCCCGGAAAAAATGAAAGGGAAATCAGCAGAAAACATAACGAAATACAGATCTTCCCTTTCAGAAATTCATACATCCTGAACATAAAAATATCCTTTCTGTCATTAATCTGAAGATAACTGTCCCAACCGGCAGATATATCCGGCTCAAACCAGTTACAAAAAAAGAACCCAACCGGACATATCTTCACGACACACCCGGTTGGTTTCCGTTCAGAAATTCACATATTCTGTGATCCTGTCTGTTTCATCCGCTCTACTGCGCAACATCAGCCTCGCTGATCTTTCCGCCGCTCATAACAGTCTCCATCAGACTCTTTGCATGAGCAATGGAAGAATCTGACAGATTGGCAACATACAGGCTCTTACCCGTATAGGAATAGCAGTATTCTCTGCTTCCTGCAGCTGTAATCGCATAGGAATACATCTCCCATTCTCTGGAATCCTCCAGCTGCATCTTCACAAGTGCATAAATGGAATCTGTGGGAAGATTGGTCTGAACCTGATCCGAAATCTCAGTCATAATACTGCTGAAACCGGTCAGGATCGCAGGAGAAGTACACTTCTTGATAATCCCCTTGATTACTTCCATCTGATCCTTACCACGCTGATTATCACCCTCTGCAAAAGAATAGCGCTCTCTGGAGAAAGCAAGAGCCTGCTTGCCGTTCAGATGGTTGTATCCCTTTGAAAAATGGAACTGTTCTCCCAGATTGCCGCCACTGGTGAAATCATATTTGGAATAAACATCCACGCCGCCAAGGGCATCCACAATGTTGATGACCGAATTGAAATTCACTCTGGCATAATAATTGATATCAATGTCATAAATCGAATTGATGGTATCAATGGATTTATTCACACCGTAAAGTCCTGCATGTGTCAGCTTATCCTTCTGACTGCCGGAAATTCCCGGAATGATCACATAGCCGTCACGGGGAGTGGTAACCATCAGAATCTGTCTCGTCTGCGGATTCGCGATCAGCAGAATATTTACATCAGAACGGCTTCTTGTGGTGATATCACCATATGTATCGATACCGCTGACATAAGCAATAAAAGGATCCTTCGTAATATCAAAGTCCTCAGACACATTCGCCTCCAGAGGAGTCTCCGCCTCCATCTCGAATTCCAGAGTCTCGATCACACGGATCTCATCGGAAAAACGGTACTCTTCCTCTTCCATGGTCAGATCATCAATCATATCAAGATAAGAAGAATTAAGCACCATGGCATCGATCTGTCCGCTCATCAGTGCAGGATATAAAGCTCCGTAATCATCATAGGCAGCCAGATTCAGTTCCGTATCCAGCATCTCCTTCAGCTTGTCCGCTGCCTTGCCCATCAGTTCCACATCATCGGCATACTGAATCCCCCATGAACTGCTCTTAAGATCATTGAGAGTCTGAGCCGGACTGTCTTTTTTCACAACGACAAGAACCTGATTTTTCTCAATTGATGACGTTCTGGTAATGTCTTTCAGGGTACTGCCTACTTCACCTATATAGCGTACTCCGAATACAAGTATCACAATAACCAGAACCGAAAGAAGCTTTCCGACCCACTGAGCTTTGTTAAAAAACTGTGTTACAAAAGCAATGAAAAACAGTAATGCCAGAACCACGGTAATCGCAGCCCAGTATTTCGTGGGAAGAAATCCCATGTCAAATATCTGCATGGACAGAATACCGCTCAAAACAAGCTGTACAACTGCCAGGATGATTCCCACAATCTTTGGAATTGACAATTTCTTTTTCATAAATCCTATCCTTCTTTTTATAGATTTACAGCCGTCCGCCTCATCCGCAGGTCAGTCTGCATTTATGAATACTTTTGTATTCTACCACGGATTGTTCTGTAATACAAAGGAATTTCTATTAAAAAAGTGTTAATAATCCAGAATTTTTACCAGATCCGGTATTTTTCGCCGGAAAATCCTGCCGGAAAATGCCTCATGGGGCAATTCGTAAAAGGCGGCATCCTCCGGACAGATGGGCCGGTACATGGGATCGGCTATGATCGCAGGCATGTTTTTCAGCAGGTTCTCCTGTTCATCCTCATAAGCGGCCTGTTCATCGCCCTGAACAAACAGCATATGGTCTGCTTCCAGCGGGCAGATTACTTTCACTGTTCTGTCCCGGCTCATGGAGATTGCGGCTGCCAGAGAAGCCGAGGTCACCGCCTCTCCTATAACAGCAATTTCCGCCTCTTCAGCCACCGGTCGTTTCCTGCAGGAAAAAATATTTTCTCCCGTTTCAGCAGCCTGTTTCATATCTTCCGCAATCACCTTTGCGAAGGGACCCACAGGGGTTCCCACAACGTAGGGTGTCCCGAATTTTTCCCGGAGTACCCGGGCTGCGGGAAGTCCCACCGAGGAAACCACCAGATTAACACCGGCCTGCCCGGCCTTCTCCAGATCAGCCAGACTGCTTCCCATGGCAAAGCAGCTGATCAGTTCAAAACCGTTGTCCTTCAGAAAATCCTTCATGGAATCCACTGTACTGTTAACGGAAAAGTCAAGGGGCGTTACGCCCAGGAGATTGACGCCGGAAGAATGTGCCTTTTCTCCCTTTTCCGGTCCCTTCGCATAATAATCCGCAATTTTTTCCAGCGCCATCCCGGCTCCCGCCACATAGGAATGGGTTCCGCTGGTAGGAAAATAAAATGCAGGAATTCCGGTTCGTTTCGTAATCACTGAAGCAATCGCATCAAAATCGGTTCCGTTAAGCATAGGAACAGGTGTACGTGCGAGACCGATAAATGCGGGAGAAAGCTGCCCGGCAGCCGTAACCACATCATCGATCAGTTTTTCATCATTTCCCATAATGGCATCGATCTCAGCCAGACCGGAAATGAAAATCAGGCTGTCCATATCGTACCAGCGCGGTTCATCATGGGTATTATAGGTGGAATTGCAGCCGGAGGGATCATGCATGACCACCATGCCGCCCAGCTCATACAAAGCCGAACAGACTCCCGAAACATCCGCTGTATAAGTAGAAATAATCCTTGCAATCTGTTTCATATGCAGCTCTCACACCCCAATCCTTTTCTGATAATCAGATTCTCCGTATTTTTTTCATGAAGATATGCCTCCGTCATCAGCTCCGCCATGCGGCAGATACCTGAAAAACCGTAAAGACCGCCGCCTTCCACCATATTTACAAAATACGGCGTACCTGTAAAATAAGCCGCCTTCTGACCGACAGCCAGCACTTTTTCATCATATTTCCTGGGAAGCACCCGCATTTTAACATGAATCGTTGCGTAGATCATCAGCTGCGGCGCATGTTCGCAGAGCCACTGAAAATCCTGCTCCTCCTCCGATATAAAACTGTCCGCATAGATCCGGATCACATGGAAACCGTGTTCCAGAAGAAGCCTTGCCAGCCCCAGCGGGCGGGGAATCGCCGTGTAATCAATGGCGATGGGTGTCTGCCCGATGATCTGTTTTGCTTTTTCCAGTGCCTTCTCGCAATCTCTGATCCGCTCATCCGCCCGGATGCGGGGCACCTCAAGTTCATCCGCCAGTGTATTGAGGCAATCTGTAATCTCTTCATAGCCGAAGCACTGGGGCAGATACAGATGCTTCATGCCCAGACGCTCTTTCAGAACATCAGCGGGCATTTTCCCGATAGGAAGCAGACTCAGATTCAGATAGCTTTCCGACATGGAAAGATATTCATCAAATGTACTGCATGCCGTGATCTGTTTCAGACAGCATCCAGCTGCTTCTGTCAGTTCCACCAGCTCGCAGTCCGGGTCGATTTTCATGGTACTGCCGATAATATTGACCGATTTTCTGTCCAGAGGACGTTTTTCCAGACAGGAATACAGTTCCCTGCGCAGACGCTGATCCGGTGTGATCCCTGCCTTCTGAAGAATGCAGTCCATATATCCTTCCACAAAATGAATCTCAGGATACCGGCTGCGCAGGACCCGGTACACCATGGGAATATCACATCCCATAAACCGGTGGACACAGCTGGGAAACAAGATAACTGCCGGAGGTTTTTCCGGCAGCTTTTCCAGAATATCCGTCACGCCATCGATGATCAGATCCTCCATATCACCTTCCAGTATGTTGTCTTCCTTTACCGTAATCGTGGAAAACCGGTGGGAAGCATTCATCTCCGCCGCAGTCAGAACCACGCCCCGGTTGCAGTTGCCGGTACATACATAAATCTGATGTGCGCCGGGAATCAGCATACCGATATGTACAATATTCCATGTTCCGTGAGCCGGAGAATTGTATTCCAGCTGTGACGGAAAAGGAACGGGAAAGGCAGCTTCCGTCACCGGCATGGCCGCACCGGAAGAATCCACCTTTCCATGAATCATTTTCAGCATATATTCTACTCCAATCCGTTCCATTCAATACCGCAGGCCCGGGCCACCTGTCCGGCCAGCCTGCGGTATTCCGATGCCATGGTACTGTCGGGAAATGCCTCCAGTACCGTCTGCTGCCGCTCCTCTGCTTCCAGCACCAGATCGCTGCGGTTCAGCGAACCGATGATGGAACTGCGCACATCATCCGCCAGCTCCTGCACTTTCTCTTCTTCATTTTTCACATTTCTCCGGTTCAGGATCAGGCCGCCCAGACGGGCATAGCCTCTTTCCCGGAAATTTTCCACAGCCACAGCAATATTGGCGGCTGCGTGGATGGACATATTTTCCCCGGAGGTGATGATAAACACCTGATCGGCATATCCGCCGCGCATGGGCATGGAAAAACCGCCGCAGACCACATCCCCCAGAACGTCGTAAATTACCACGTCCGGCTGATAGACATCATAAGCTCCTTTTTCCTTCAGTTTATCCAGCGCCGTAATAATACCTCTGCCGGCGCAGCCCAGTCCCGGCGTGGGACCGCCTGCCTCCACACAGAGAACGCCGCCGAAGCCCGTTTTCACCATATCCTCCAGGGTAAAATCGTTTTTCCGGGTTCTCACCAGCTCCAGCACCGTGGGAACCGGCTCCCCGTGGCGGAGATTGACAGTGGAATCGGCCTTCGGATCACAGCCGATCTGCATCACCTTAAGTCCCTGCTCGCAGAAAGCTGCCGCCAGATTGGAGACTGTGGTGGACTTTCCGATACCACCCTTTCCATAAACAGCAATTTTAATCATATCGTTTTCTCCAGTAGGTTAGCATATCCTGGGTAACAGTTCGCCTCCGGGGGGCGGGAGGAGGGTTTCTGCTCCGATTTCTGTTTTCATGATGACGCGGCCGGGCATTTCTTCTGTTACTTCGCCGATGATGGCGGCGTTGGAGGAGTATTTGCCTTTGCGCAGTGTTTCCAGCAGGGCCGGTGCTTCTTCTTTGGGCGCGAAAATGACAAGCCGTCCTTCGCAGGCCAGATACAGCGGCTCCAGTCCCAGCATGCCGCAGACTCCTTTCACGCCGTCTGCTACGGGGATATCTGCTGCGTTGAGGCGGATGCCTACATGACTCTGCTCTGCGATTTCATATAAGACCGTTCCCACACCGCCCCGTGTGGCGTCACGGATAACATGGATGTTCTTTGTGGTATCCAGCATGGATTTGACAGTTCCCCACAGAGGTGCACAGTCACTGGTTACATCCGCATCGATGCCGAATTCATTTCTTGCCAGCAGGATGGTACAGCCGTGACGGCCCACATCACCGGAAACGATGACCGCATCGCCGGGTTTTGCTTTGAAGCCGGAGGTTTCCACATCCTCCAGAATCCGGCCGATACCGGTGGTAGTGATAAATACGCCGTCCACCTGACCTTTGCCGGCAACCTTTGTATCGCCGGCCACGATCTTTACGCCGGCCTCATTTGCCGTCTTTTCCATGGCTGCGGCAATTTCTTCCAGCTTTTCCATGGGAAATCCTTCTTCAATGACAAATGCACAGGAAAGATAAAGCGGTTTTGCGCCC
>JALFLM010000077.1 GCA_022774705.1 Lachnospiraceae bacterium
AGAGATAAAAGAATTAATTGAGATTGTGGAAGCATCCTCTCTGAGCGAATTCAGCCTGAAAGAGGGCAATCTGGAAATCAACATGAAAAAAAGCGTTACCGTTCCGGAAGCAGGTGCACCGGCCCTCCGGGAAATCAGCCGGCCTGCAGTGCAGGAGGAAGAACCGGAAGAAGATACCTATATCATGTCACCCATGGTTGGAACTTTTTACAGTTCGCCGGCACCGGATGCGGTTTCCTACGTCAACGTAGGCGATACGGTGAAAAAGGGACAGACCCTGTGCATCATCGAAGCAATGAAATTAATGAACGAGATCGAATGTGAATATGATGCGGAGATCATCTCCGTCATGGTCAGCAATGAACAGAAAGTCGAGTACGGCCAGCCCCTGTTTAAAGTAAAAAAGATCTAGTATGACTCACACTAATTAACAAACTGTTTCATGTAGGATAAATTTTCAGCCTGCAAGGCGGAGGAATGAGTCGTAGCGGTGGCTACGGCGATTGACGACAACGCAGCAGATGGAAATTTAGGCAAGTGAAACGGGCCGTTAATTAGTGCGAGGCATACTAAGCACACGGAAGGATGAGAAGAAATCATGTATGAAAAAATATTGATCGCCAACCGCGGTGAAATTGCGGTTCGTATCATCCGGGCATGCAGAAATATGGGCATTCGTTCCGTAGCCGTCTATTCAAAAGAAGACCGGGACGCACTGCATGTAAAACTGGCCGATCAGCGCGTCTGTATCGGGGACGGACCTGTCAGAAACAGCTATCTGAATATGGACCGGATCATTCAGGCTGCAATTAATACAAAAGCCGATGCCATCCATCCCGGTTTCGGTTTTTTATCGGAAAACAGCGAATTTGCCAGAAAATGTGAACAGTACGGCATTGATTTTATCGGTCCTTGCGCCGATCTGATCGACCGGATGGGCAACAAATCCCAGGCCCGGGCCACTATGATGGAAGCAGGTGTTCCTGTTGTGCCCGGAACAAAAAATCCTGTTCATGACGTGGAGGAAGCCCGGATAGAAGCAGAGCGTATCGGCTATCCCATCATGATCAAGGCCTCCTCCGGCGGCGGCGGAAAAGGAATGCGTGTAGCCATGACGGAGGCGGAATTCGAGCACCAGTTCGGTGTTGCCCAGCGGGAATCGGTAGGTGCCTTTTCCGATGATACCATGTATCTGGAGTGTTTTGTGGAAGAGCCCCGCCATGTGGAGGTACAGATCATTGCCGATAAACACGGCAATGTAGTATCCCTGGGAGACCGTGACTGCTCCGTTCAGAGAAATCACCAGAAAATGATCGAAGAATCCCCCTCTCCCGCCATCGACGAAGAGACCCGAAAAAAAATGTACGAAACAGCAGTTCTGGCAGCAAAGACAGTAGGCTATTACAGTGCCGGGACCATCGAATTTATCGTATCGAAAACCGGCAGCTTCTACTTCATGGAAATGAACACCAGAATTCAGGTGGAACATCCCGTGACGGAAATGGTCACAGGCATCGATCTGATCGAAACCATGATCGAAGTCAGCATGGGAAAAGAGCTGCCTTTTCGACAGGAAGATATCAGACTCACCGGTCATGCCATCGAATGCCGGATCAACGCGGAAATCCCGGAGAAGAACTTCCGCCCCAGTCCCGGGAAGATTACTCATATCCATCTGCCGGGCGGTAACGGCGTGCGGGTGGATACGGCAATTTATGAAGGATACACGGTTCCGCCGGATTACGATTCCATGATTGCAAAAGTAATCGTACACGGAAAAGACCGGGACGCTGCCATCCGCAGAATGCTGACAGCGCTGGACGAAATGGTGATTCTCGGAATCTCCACCAACATCAATTTCCAGTATCTCATATTCAAAAACCCGGTGTTCTGTGAAGGAAACGCTCACACGGGATTTATCGATACACTGCTGAATTATACAGAGTAGCAACAACGATACAGAAAGGAAGGTAATTTTATGGATCTGAGACAGGCACTTCCTGCAGATGTCAGGAAAATGATACGAGAAGGCAAAATCACCACGCCCACTTCAGGTATGTGCGCCGGCTATGCCCAGGCAAATCTGGCCATTCTGCCGAAGGAGCTGGCATACGATTTTCTCCTGTTTACCCAGAGAAATCCCAAACCCTGCCCCATTCTTGAAGTAAGTGATGTAGGAAGCAGATATCTGAAATATATCGCAGAAGACTGCGATATCGCCACGGACTTTCCCAAATACCGCATTTACGAAAAAGGCGTTATGACCGGAGAATACACCAGCGTGGAACAGTTCTGGCGGGATGATCTGGTCAGCTTTCTGATCGGATGCAGCTTTTCATTTGAATCAGAACTGATCGATGCAGGAATCGAGATTCGCCATAACACGGAGGGCTGCAATGTACCCATGTACATTACCAATATTGAAACAGTTCCGGCCGGTATCTTCCACGGCCCCATGACTGTAAGCATGCGGCCCATCCCCTACGATCAGATTGTCCGTGCCGTGCAGGTATCCGGCACCATGCCCAGAGTCCACGGCGCACCCATTCACATCGGTGATCCGTCGGTCATCGGTATCAAAGACATCAGTAAACCTGATTTCGGCGATCCTGTCACCATCAAACCGGGGGAAGTTCCCGTGTTCTGGCCCTGCGGCGTAACACCTCAGTCGGTACTTATGAATGTGAAGCCCGATTTTGTGATCACCCATGCTCCGGGGCATATGCTGATCACGGATGTGAAAAACGTGGAACTGAAAAATGCATAAGTTCAGTACCGGTTCAAAGCCGGCTTCCAATATATTGAAAAGCTCTGAACCTGTAAGAACATCATACAAATAAATGTTAATGGTGAGTAAAATGAAATATGTAGATTTAAACTGTGACCTTGGCGAAAGCTTCGGCAATTACAAAATCGGAATGGACGAAGAGGTGATTCCTCTCATCACCTCTGCCAATGTAGCCTGCGGATATCATGCATCCGATCCTGTTGTAATGCAGAAAACGGTTCGAATGGCAGCGGAAAACGGCATCGGCATCGGCGCGCATCCCGGTTTTCCCGATCTGATGGGATTCGGCAGAAGAAATATGAATATCAGCACCGGAGAGGCCTATGCCTATGTTACCTATCAGCTGGGTGCTCTGGATGCCTTCTGCCGGAAACACGGTGTCAGAATGCAGCATGTAAAGCCTCACGGCGCACTGTACAATATGGCAGGAAAAGATTACACACTGGCCCGCGCCATCTGCGAAGCCGTATATGATTTTGATAAAGAACTGATCCTGCTGGGCCTAACCGGAAGTGAACTGATCCGTGCTTCCGAAACGGTGGGACTTAAACATGCCAACGAATTTTTTGCGGACAGAGCCTATGAAGAAGACGGCTCTCTCGTGGCAAGAACAAAACCAGGTTCCATGATCACCGATGAAAATGAAGCACTGGAACGGGTCGTCAAAGTCGTCAAAGAAGGTACCGTAACAAGTATTACCGGAAAAGAAATTCCGCTTGATATCAATTCCATCTGCGTTCACGGAGATGGAGAAAAAGCACTGGCGTTTGTAAAGCTGATTGGTGACAGGCTCAGAGAAGAGAACATCACCGTTGCAACATTACATACATTCATTTAACGATTCATCAGAGCAGAAAACTGCGAATGCTCTGATGAATAGTTGCAAATCTATTCAACACAGGAGGAGATCATATGTCTAAATTTGTGGAAAGACTCAAAAACATTGGTCCCGGCGCGCTGGTTGCAGCTGCCTTTATCGGACCGGGTACTGTAACAACCTGTACCAAATCAGGTGCAAACAGCGGCTATACCCTGCTTTGGGCCATGCTGTTTTCAACCATTGCCACCATCGTCTTTCAGGAGATGGCCGCAAGGCTGGGTATCGTCACTCAGAAAGGTCTGGGGGAAAACATCCGCGAGCGAATCGTGAATCCGGTTCTGAAGGGAATTGCCATTCTCATCGTAATCGTTGCCATTTTTATCGGCAACAGTGCTTATGAAACCGGAAATATCACCGGCGGTATCCTGGGTCTGCAGGTTATCTTCCCCGGGCTGCAGACATGGGTCGTGGTGCTTGTTATCTCACTGCTTGCCATTTTCCTGCTCTGGAGCGGCAATTACAAGAGAATTGAAAAAGTTCTGACTGCCATCGTACTGATCATGTCGGCTGTTTTCATTGTTACGGCAATTGCATCCTCTCCCGACTGGGGCGCTGTGATCAAAGGCCTGTTTGTACCTTCCATGGGCGAAAATGACCTGATGACGGTGGTTGGTCTGATCGGAACCACCGTTGTACCCTACAACCTGTTCCTGCATGCATCCTCCTCATCGGAAAGATGGACCAGCGGCAATAGGGAAGACATTGTCAATGCCCGCATTGATACCGCAATTTCCATCGGTCTGGGCGGCATCGTATCCATGATGATCATCATCGCCGCTTCCGCAAATCTGTACGGAACCGGTGCAGAAATCGCCAACGGCGCAGATATGGCAAAGGCAGTTGAACCCATCCTTGGTTCCTGGGCTAAATACTTCATCGCCATCGGTCTTCTGGCAGCCGGCTTTACCTCTGCCATCACAGCACCTTTATCCGCTGCTTTTGCAACCACCGGTGCACTGGGCATGGGCAAGGATATGAAATCCATGAAATTCAAAGGTGTATGGCTGGCAGTTATCATCATCGGTGCAGTGATTGCCATCGCACTGGGAAGCAGCCCTACTCAGCTGATCCTTGTAGCTCAGGCTGCAAACGCCATCATCCTTCCTCTGATTGCTTTCTTTGTAATCTACTGTGTAAATTCAAAGAGCATGGGACAGTTCAAAAACGGTATTTTCAGCAACATCCTCGGTATTGTGATCATTATCGTATGCTGCTTCATCTGCTACCGTAACTTCTCAAGCTTCTTAACCTCTCTGGCAGCACTGATCGGTCAGTAGCAGGACGGAACGGGTAAAATTAAGATGACAAAAGAAATTCTTTTCATTCTGATTTTAGCCGCGTCGAACATTATACAGACAATTACAGGATTTGCCGGCGGCCCCCTCGCGATGCCGCCGGCAATTGCTCTGCTCGGATTATCGAATGCCCGGGCAGCCATTACCCTGATCTTCTGGTTTTCGACTCTGATCGTAACCTTCCAGAACCTGAAATACGTAAACTGGAAAAAGCTGGGCATTATCCTGTTTTTTATGTCGATCGGCGTGGTTTTCGGACTGTGGATTTATGACTACTGCCCTGTCCGCTATCTGATGCTTCTGTACGGCATCATCGTTGTTCTCATCGGTTTCAAAAAACTCCTTGTAAAACAGAAAAGAGACCTGCCTGTTCCGGTCACCTATCTGGCGCTGTTTGCCTCCGGAATCATGCAGGCCATGTTTACCTCCGGCGGTCCGTTTCTGGTCATTTATGCCACCGCAGCCATGAAGGACAAGAAAGAATTCCGGGCAACCGTATCCTCCATATGGACGGTGCTGAATATCTTCCTGACCCTTCAGATGTATCAGAAAGGCATGTATACCCCCTACGTAAATCGTCTGGTGTTTATCACCATGATTCCCGTCTTTGCCGCCATTTACATCGGCAACAAAATCAGCAGCCGGCTGAATCAGGCGGCTTTCCTGAAGCTGGTCTACATCCTGCTGATCCTGTCGGGCGGAATCCTGATCGTCAACTTTATTACGGGCTGATAAAAAAGGGATATGGCACTGGCTGTGGTGTTTACAGTCAATGCCATATCCTTTTTATCTCTGTATCTCCGGTATCTTTTACATGATGACATGTATCAGAAAACTGCTGTCAGATCTCATCCTCATACAGATCAGCCGCTTCTGCTTCCTCTGCCGCTGCCCCAAACTGGGTTTCATAAAGCCTGGAATATACGCCTCGCCGACTGACCAGCTCCGCGTGGGTTCCTTCCTCCACGATTCGTCCATGGTCCACTACGAAAATGCGGTCAGCTGACAAAATGGTACTCAGCCGGTGGGCGATAACAATACTGGTGCGGTCATGAAGCAGCGGCTCGATTGCTTCCTGAATACCGTTTTCCGAAAGAGAATCGAGAGCTGAGGTTGCCTCATCGAAGATAATGATGGATGGATCCTTCAGAATCACTCTGGCGATGGAAATCCGCTGCTTTTCTCCCCCGGAAAGCTTCATGCCCCGGTTTCCCACCCGGGTATCGTATCCGTCAGGCAGAGAAGCGATGAAATCATGGATCTGTGCCCGCCTGCAGGCATCAATCAGCTCCTCCTCCACCGCATCCTGCTTTGCATAGAGAAGATTTTCCCGAATCGTTCCATTAAAAAGATACGTGTCCTGCGTTACGGCACCGATATGCCGCCGCAGTTCCTGCAGATCCAGTCTGCGGACATCCACACCGCTTACATCCACCTCTCCGGCTGTCACATCATAAAGCCGCAGGATCAGATTGATGATCGTCGATTTACCGGATCCGCTGGGTCCCACAAGCGCTGCCATCTGGTGCTCCTTCACAGATAAGCTCACATCATCAAGAATCTGCTGCGTTCCGTCATAGGCAAAATTCACATGCCTGAAATCCACCGTGCCGTAAAACGGTTTCGGTTTCACCGCATCGGGCGCGTTATCAATCTCCACAGGCATATCAAGATAAGAAAAAATTCTGCCGAACAGAGCCATGCTGCGGGTAATATCCACCTGCAGATTCAAAAGCTGGTTTAACGGCAGATACATTTTCCCAAGCAGAGTCACCATCACTGTAATGTCCCCCACCGTTACATCCGTTTTTCCGTAAAGAATGAGCAGAATGCCGCCCGCCAGATAAATCAGCATGGGGCCCGCATTAGTAAAGGTGGAAAGCACCGTACGGAACCACCGCCCTACCACACTTTCCTTAATATTCAGCTTCACCAGACGGTCATTGGCCTCCCGGTACCGATTATATTCATGTTCCTCATTGGAAAACAGTTTTACCAGCAGCTGACCGTTTACGGACATGGTTTCATTGAGTATCTGATTGATTTCATCATTGCAGGACTGCGCCTTCAGTGTAACGGACCAGCGCATTTTCCCTGCCCGCTTGATGGGGATGGAAAAAAGCGGTACGATGATCATACCGATCACCGCCAGCTGCCAGCTTTTCTGCATCATGGCCGCCACCGCCAGAACCAGTGTCGCCACATTGCTCAAAGCCTTGGAACAGGTATTGGCGATCACATTCTGAACCCCGTCGATATCGCTGGTCATGCGGGTGATAATATCGCCCTGTCTGCTGTTTGTAAAAAAGCGCTGGCTCATCTTCTGCAGATGACGGTACATGGTATTTCTCATATCATAGGTAATCTTCTGCGCAATCCATATATTCAGATAACTGACCAGCATGGTCAGAAAATCGGAAGCAATCAGCACAGCAAGCGACAGCAAAATCAATTCCACCAACCGCTGAAAATCCCTCCCGATCAGTCCGTCATCGATGATCTGCCCTGAAAGAATGGACGGATACAAAGTCAGAAACGCAGAAGCCATAATAGCGGCGAGCGTCAGCAGCACCTGTTTCCAGTAGGGTTTCACATAGCCCATGATGCGCTTTACCATGGGCCAGGTTATCTTCGGAGCATTTTTCTGCTCCTCTTCCGTTAAAAAATTACTGAATGTATGTGCCATTACTTCATATACAGACCGGCAAGCTCCATCTCCTCATTGAAGGAAATGGTATAGGTCACCGTCCGGTTCTCATAAACAGCCACCAGCTGAACCACAGCATAAAGCCCGTTACTGTCTTTCACCTCACCGGAATACACACTTCCAAACGACTGAAATCCGCCCCAGTTATCTCCCACCTGAGATCTGGCCTCATCCATCTTTTCCTGATTCATGACTTTTTTCATGGAATCGGTTGACATGGCCTCCAGTGAATCATAATCCTTATCATCCAGCAGGCTGATCACTTTCTCAGCCGCGTCCACCACTGTCTTTTCATCAAACACGCCATGTTTTCCCAGCGGATAATTTTTCGGCAGCAGCCACCAGATCAGAGCTGCCGCTGCCAGCAGGACCGCCGCGATAATCACAAAAATACGGATCCTGCGTTTTCGTTTTGCCCCTTTTCTTTCTTTTTCCGGAAAATTCCTGTTAAACTCCGAAGCCACCAGCGCCGGCGAACCCATCCGTTTCTGCACCTGTTCCCAGGATTCCCCTCCGGCTATGGCACTTTGGATATCGGCCTCCAGCTCCCGGGCAATTTCTTTCTTCCTGCCGCCGGTACACTGCAGTCTCCTGACGATTGTTTTGATATATTGTTCCTGTTTCATCATCACTCACCTCCGTTTTTCTGTCCGTACACAATCATTTCTCGGACATCATCCTGCCAATGATATCGCAAAACCCGCTCCACAATTCATACATCTCCCGGACAGCCCTCTCTCCTTTTTCGGTAATTCCGTAATACTTCCGGGAAACCTCCCTGCCCCTGGGCTCACTCCAGCGGCTGCAGATCAGCCTGTCATCCTCCAGACGATACAGAATCGGATACAATGTCCCCTCCTTCAAAACGATCATTCCGCCGCTCTTCTCCTTCAGTTCGCTGATCAGCTGATAACCGTACTTCTCCTCACGCATCAGAAGCTTCAGCACCAGCATATCAAGAATGCCCTTTTTCATCTGCTGTGCAAACCTGGACTGGTTCTCATGACCTGTCTTCTGTTCAGAATTCTGCCGCATGCAATCACCGCCTTTCCGATTGAAAATCTGCCTGGTTCAGAACAATAACCGCATTTTATACCGCTGTCTACTTTTTCCGGTATTTCTGCTCGATTACCGTATATGCCGCCATTACACCAATGGTTTCAAACATCACACCGATAATGGAAAAAACGATCAGATCGGAGTTGAAAAGAAGCGGCAGTCCCAGCAGCATGAAAATCACCCCGTAAATAAGAAATAATGTCCCCACTTTCCGATTGTAGGATTTCACATTCTCAATTTCGGGTGTCTTTGCATTCGCCCAGAACCCCACAGGTTTTCCTGCAAAAAAAGCATGAATCCCGATAATAAAAAACAATGCTCCCACAGCAGCCCAGATGATAAAACCGATTACACTTTCTTTCATATACCGTTCCTCCCTTCTCCATCATAGCCAGACAGAGAATTACTGCATCAGACGCGCCGTTTACCATCCTCATCAAAGGTACGTTTCAGTGCTGATTCCGTAAACCAGAGTGGAACCAGCATGACCACGATCTGAACCAGTGATACAATACTACCGTAAAAACCCACCAAATCGATATTTTTTCCAAATACAGGCATCATAGCCGCCACCGTCACCGGCAGCATGATCAGTCCCAGCCGGTACCACAGTCTGCCGAAA
>JALFLM010000100.1 GCA_022774705.1 Lachnospiraceae bacterium
TTAAGAGGCCTTTTCTGAGGTATTCAGAAAAGGCCTCACATTTTGGAGGTTTTGTCAAGTCTTTTTTTATTTTTTGAGTTACAGGTTAAAAAAAGATCCATGCCGATTTTCGGCATGAATCCTTTAAGTTAATGACATTGAGTCTGAACAGTAACAATCATTTATTCCTCCTTCTTAACTGCCTGTGTCCTGATAATAAATTTCACCGTTCCTTTCACGCCGTCGGATAATCCTGTAAATGTCTGATATTCTTTTCCGGCATCCACAATGGCTTCCAGCCGGTCTGTCAGTGTGTTCAGGTCGTCACCCAGCAGGTCCGCGATCTTCTGAATACCTTCTTCATCAAACTGAATCATGCCGTCATTTAATTCCACAGCACCTTCCAGCAGTTTTACCACGCCTTCCGTCAGCTGGCTGCTGCCGGCTAACAACTGTCCTGCGCCGCCATTGAGGGCAGCGGAATTGGAGGTCAGTTTATCGGAACCGGATTTCAGCTGAGAAGCGCCTTCATCCAGTGTGACTGTACCGGATGCCAGTTTCTTTGCTCCGCTTCCGGCCTGGCTGAGACCATCCTTCAATGCTTTTGCTCCGTCATCCACCTGATCGACTCCGGCAACAAGAGCACCGGCTCCGCTTCCGGCCTGACTGATTCCGTCTTTCAGTGTTTTTGCTCCGTCGTCCACCTGACCGGCTCCGGCTGATAATGCGGAAGCACCATCATCTGCCTTACTGATGCCGGCTGCAAGACTTCCGGCTCCTTTATCTACCTGACCGGCTCCGGCTGCAAGGGTTCCCGCTCCTTCGTCTGCCTGATTGATTCCGGCTGCAAGGCTTCCGGCTCCTTCATCCACCTGATTGATTCCGGCTGCGAGAGATCCGGCTCCTTCATCTACCTGACTGATTCCGGCGGTGAGGGAGACTGCTCCTTCGTCTACCTGACCGGCTCCGGCTGATACGGATGCAGCACCACTATCCACTTTACTGATTCCTACCTGCAGTGAATCAGCACCATCATTCAGGGCAGTAATTCCGTCAGACAATACCCCGGTTTTTTCCTTCAGCTGCGACAGGCCTCCGTGCAGAGATTCCACTCCGCTTTCCAGCTTGCCGGCTCCGGCTGCCAGCTGATTGATTCCCTTTGAAAGTGCTGATGCTCCCTGAGACAGAGTCGATACGCTGCCTTTCAGTTCCTCAGTCTGTACAGAAAGTTCTTTATTTACTCCATCTACCGCAGCCTGAGCGCCTGCCTTCGCGCCTTCTGAAGCAGCATTCTGCATCTGCTGTGTAATGGCTGATACCAGAGTATTATAAGATTCATTATCCTGCGTAATACCGCACGCCTGAACAAGTTTCTCCACATCTTCCCTGGATACGCTGCCGGAAGCTGTACTTCCGATTTTTCCCAGCTGGTCATCACTCAGCTGTACTTTTCCGATACCTTTCACGGCAGATTCCAGTTTGTTCAATCCTCCTGCCAGAGTTTCAGCACCCTGTACAGCACCATTTTCACCATTCTCCCCCTCAAATCCTGCTGTCAGAGCCTGCGCACCGGATAATACGGTTTCAGAACCATCCTTCAGATCCTGAACTCCTTTTACAAGGGCAGGGGCATTATCCTTCAGGGAACCGATTCCGCTTTTGAGTGCAGTAGCACCGTCCTTCAGCTGTCCCGTTCCTTCTGCCAGTGCGGCTGCGCCTGTTTTCAGCTGTCCCGTTCCTTCTGTCAGCGCTGAAGCGCCTTCTTTTAATGCACCGGTTCCGGCTGTCAGCGTTGAAGCACCGTCCTTCAACTGACCCGTTCCGCTGGTCAGGGCAGAAGCGCCTTCTCTTAGCTGACCCGTTCCTTTTGCCAGATCCGCTGCGCCTGTTTTCAGCTGACCCGTTCCCTCTGTCAGCGCTGAAGCGCCTTCCCTTAACTGACCCGTTCCTTTTGCCAGATCCGCAGTTCCTGTTTTCAGCTGAGCTGTTCCGGCTTTTAATGAAGATGCTCCTGTCTTCAGCTGGCCGGCTCCGTCTGCCAGTGCGTAAGCCCCTTCTTTCAGCTGACCGGTTCCATCTTTCAGATCAGATGCACCGCTTTCCAGCTTTCCTATTCCGGCATTCAGGTCTCCGGCTCCGACCCGCAGCTGCGTGGTTCCTGATTTCAGAGAACCGATGCCCTCCGCCAGCTGACCGGCTCCATCCGTGTAAGCAGAAATTCCGTCTGCCAGTGTACTGATTCCATCTGAAAACTCTCCCGTGCTGGAATGAAGCGTCTCCACGCCGTCTTTCAGCTGACCGCTTCCATCCACCAGCCGGGAAGAAGCATCGGTCAGCTCATCCACAGAATCTGTGGCCTCACTCATATCCACCGCATCGGTCAGATTCAGATCGGATAAAACATCATTCAGCGCCATGGTAATCGTCATATCCAGTTCGAAATCCTGCGCATCTGCGGTAATCTCGATATATTCGGGGATCTCCGGATCATCCTCACCGGACTTATCTTCTGTATCCTTCTTCAGTTCATCCAGCTTCAGACTGTCGGACAGCCCGGGCAGAGCAATGCCGACCACGATATCATTTTCCCCGTCGGAGATGACCTTTCCGTTGGTGACAGAGACATTTTTAAAATGCTCAGAGGATAAAATTGCTCCGCTGACAACGGCAAAGGGAACTGTGATTTCCTCTTTTTTGCCGTTAACCGTAACTGTTTTCTTCGCCGTATTGGTGTAATCGAAACGAATGGTTACTTTACCGCTCTTTCCGGCCAGTTCTTCCGGTGCGATTTCCTTCCCGTCCAGATAATAGGTCAGTTTTACCTGCACAGGCAGTTCTTTACTGGATTTTCCCTGATAGTAAATGTCATTGCCGTCAGCCTGCCAGGTGATTTTGCCGTCAGCACCTTCGGTCCAGGTTTCGTTGCCTTTCACATTTTCAATATCTGTCAGGTTTGTGATATCATCAATGGTGTCAGCACCCTTTGTATTTTTCAGCCATTCACTGACGATGACCTGCTGTGCTGCGCCGGCCGGGTCGCTGATGACATAAACGGTCTCATCCTTACCGGTATCATCTCCTGTATCGGTCCTTTTTACCACCTGACTTTCCAGCGCGGAGGTCAGTTTTTCTTCCGTGGTCTGTTCTTTCGTCTCTGCGGCAGCTTCCGTGGTCTGAGATGCCTGTGCCGTCTGATTTCCTGCTCCTGCGCAGCCGGTTACAGCTGTCGCAGCCAGCATGATTGCCATTGTCAGTGCCATGATTCTATTTACAGTTGCTTTTTTGCATCTTTTCATGAATTTTCTGAATTCCATACCTATTTCCTCCTCATTCTTCTGGTTGTTGCACAGATCAGTCTGTCAAAGATCATCAGCATGGCGGGCAGTACCAGAATAACCGTAAACATACTGATAATGGCGCCCCGGGCCATCAGTGAACATAAGGAACTGATCATATCAATATCTGAATAAAAACCTACGCCGAATGTGGCAGCAAAGAAACTGAGCGCGCTGACGATAATCGAACGAACCGATACGCTGTGCGCCTGCAGAATCGCCTGCTTTTTATCCATTCCGCTGCTGCGTCCCATCTTGTAGCGGGTTGTCATCAGAATGGCATAATCCACAGTGGACCCCAGCTGGATCGTGCCGATGACAATGGATGCCACAAAGGGAAGCACCGTTCCCGTAAATCCGGGAATACCCATGTTCAGGAACACGGCAAATTCAATGACAAATACCAGTATAAACGGCAGGGAAACCGATCCGAATACAAACAGGATGATGGCAAAAATAACGCCGATGGATACGGAAGTAACCCGGGCAAAATCGGTATCCGTGATAGTGATCAGATCCTTCGTGCAGGGTGCTTCCCCGATCAGCATGCCGGTGGGATCGTATTTTTTAACAATTTTTTCCAGCCGGCTGCACTGTTCATTGACCTCATCCGACGCCACCGCGTATTCCGAAATAATCATGATCATCTGATACCGATCCGTTTTGATATCCGACAGCAGATCGTCGGGAATCATTTCCCTTGAAAATGCAGGTCCCAGCAGGGAATCGATGCCCAACACTGATTTGACACCATCCACATTTTTCATTTCTCTGCTCATCATTGCACCGTCATGGGCGGACAGGCTGCTGTCTGCCAGTACAATGTGTGTGGCGCCCATATGAAATTTTTCATCCAGCTTCTGATTTGACTGGATACTGGGCAGATAATCAGGCAGACTGGAGTCCAGATTGTAATAAACATCGGTATGTGTATATCCGTAAAGAGCCGGAATCCACAGCAGCAGAAATACAACTGTGATGGCTTTATAATGCTTCATTACAAAACCGGAAATATTCAGTTCCGGAATCAGGGAACGGTGCTTCGTTTTTACAATTGCCTTTCTGAAAATCAAAATCATGGAAGGCAGAACCGTTACACAGCAGATCACGCCCAGAACAACACCTTTTGCCATAACAATACCCAGGTCAAGACCCAGCGTAAAGCTCATGAAGCAGAGGGCGATAAATCCGGCAACCGTTGTGATGCTGCTGCCGATTACCGATGAAAATGTCAGCTGAACAGCCTTTGCCATGGCTTCCTCATCGGAGCTGCTGGTTTCCTGTTCCTCCTCAAAGCTGTGCCACAGGAAAATGGAGTAGTCCATGGTAACACCCAGCTGGAGCACCGCCGCCAGGGCCTTTGTAATATAGGAAACTTCTCCCATAAAAATGTTGCTTCCCAGGTTGTAGACGATGGCCATACCGATACTCAGCAGGAAAAACAACGGAATAATATAGGAATCCATGGTGAGTGACAGTACAATAGCGGAAAGAACCGCCGCAATCAGTACATACATGGGCGTTTCTTTATTGGCAATGTTTTTCGTATCGGTTACAATGGCCGACATGCCGCTGACAAAGCACTGTTTACCGGACAAAGACCGGATATCCTCAATGGCTTCCATGGTTTCATCAGATGACATGGAGGAATCGTACATAACAACCATCAGCGTATCATCGCCATTAAGAAATACTTTCTGAATATCCTCCGGAAGAATCTCCATTGGTACAGAAAGATCAGCGATACTGTCATACCAGATGACTGTTTTCACATGCTCCACTTCGGAAATCTCCGATTTGAGAGCAGATACATCCTTATTGTTCATTCCTTCCACAACCAGCATGGAAAATGCTCCTGTTCCGAATTCATCCTGCAGGATTTCCTGACCTTCCATCGTTTCGATATCACCCGGAAGATAGGAAAGAATGTCATAATTAACTCTGGTGTTAAGGTAACCCCAGACTGACGGAATCAGCAGCACCAGACTCAGTATAAATATCGCGACCCGGTACTTAACAACGGCTTTACTGAACTTCTTCATCTTATCATCCCTTTTCTTTCTAATTGTTCAACCGTATTGTATGCACTGCCGCCATCAATGCCGATATCGTTTAATAATATACTTTTTATCAGCCGGTTTATATGAGTGCCAATACGTTTTATATCGTAGAAAAGTATAAGAAAAGAGACCGGATTTTAACATATCCAGTCTCGTATTTCTGTAGCAATAAAAACGACAAAACAGTTAAAATGTCTGTCATTTCCCGCATCTGTTTTCGGTTGTTTTTATAGCAGGGCAGAAAAATAGTGCCAAAAAGGAAGTGTAATCAGAATACACAGGACAAAAATTCCGCACCGGTTCAGCACAGCTCCTCCAGAATATCGTCCAGAGACCGCCGCAGAATATCCTCATACACCTGAGCAACACCCTCCGGCGTTGTATCAACCCCGTTCTGCAGCCAGGTCATCACCACAAATGTCATAGCCCGGGCATAGTATTCCGCAATCAGATCCACCGTCATCCAGCGGTACTTTCTCTTAAGAAGCTTTTTCCCCTCGGGACTCATCCTCGCCTCCATGTATTCCTCCAGCAGCTTCCTGATACACTGAATCACGATCTGTTCAAAGGAATTCTGCCCCTCCATGCGGGTCAGTTTCTGGTAGAAAAGCTTATCCTTCTCCACATTCTTAAAAATCAGCACAAACGTCTCATCCACCATGTCATTATCCAGCAGCGGTCTGGCCGGATCGATAATCTCCTTCCACAGAATCCGCTCAATGACTTCATATTTATCCTGAAAATGATTGTAAAATGTAGTGCGGATCACGCCCGCCCCGTCTGTAATCTCTTTAATCGTAATCTTATCCACAGGAGTTGTCATGACCAGCTCCTTGAAGCTCTTTATCAGCTGCTTCTCCACTTCATCCCTGGAATTTGCCATATATGTACCTGCTTTCTGTCTTTGTTTCAACTACAAAACAGCATTTTTTTCATGGCTACTTTATCATTCTGCCGACTTTGTGTCAAGAGCAAAGGGATTCTCACAGATAGAAGAAGAAAAAAGAAAATATACCCTGCTTCATATTTCTTTTTACCTTGTCCTGTGTTACAATCAATACAGAAAGTGAGGTGTATCACATGAATTCCAGACTGCCTCTGGCTATCGGTATCGAGAATTATAAACGTATGATTGACAAACCTTATTATTATGTAGATAAAACTCTGATGATTAAAGAACTGCTTGACAAAGGCGGAAGCGTCAATCTGTTTACCAGACCGCGGCGATTCGGCAAAACACTTGCACTAAGCATGATTCAAAAATAATTCTGACTTCTTTCTTCCCAAAAATCCTTTTCTGAGAGTACCTGACCCGGTTCTGCTACTATAAATTGCTGGTCCCATTGCCCCGACACCAGCTTCTCCAGTATAAGATTACTGCCTGCCACATAATCAAGAACCCCTCTGATCAGATCCGCATTTCTCTGTGCCTGGATAACATACTCTTCCGAATAACAATCGTAAACTCCCGTATCTATCATATCTACATTCGTATAATTGGTAAACATGGAATTGAAAATCATAGAACCGTACATTCCGCCGTACTGTCGGCACAGTTTCCTCTGCATTGCCTCAAGAGAATATTCCTCTGTATCTGTATCCCTGAGATACAAATGTCCCTTCTTTTTCAGATCAGCATGCCAGGTATCATCCGTGTGCAAAAGCAGTGTAATACAATCATCCACCCTCGGAATTACGATGCGTTTTTCAAAAGATACTGCTTTCCACGAACCACCGCAAAATCCCATGGCAACCAGCACCGTATCTGCTTCAGAAGGCAGATATTTTAATTCATCCATAATATGCTGTCTCATCTGTTTTGGATCCTCATGATATTTACGATCCACGTATATTACCGGATAAGCCGTCCCCATCTTTTCCTGTGCAGCATCCACATGACTATTTAAAGAACTGCACGCCAGAATTACCGCATCCATATCATACTGTCCCCTCTTTATGTTGTTATTTTATTTTTTACAACAAGTGTACTCCCTGTTAGCTGAACTGTCAATCTTTACTGACCCCGCACAAACACAAACAAAATGAACGCGGTAAAATCCATGGCACACGAGACGGGAGCGTGAGACGGAAGGGTCTGACGGGAGGGTCTGACCCAGGACTCACTTCAGTGAGTCCGAGGTCATTCGAACATGGCTTTTCAGATTCCCGTTTTTCATAAACTGAAATGCCATGTTCGAATACCGCGGGCTCAACAAAAAATAAGATGGTTACAAAGTAACCATCTTATTTTTTGTTAAGCGCGAGACGGGATTCGAACCCGCGACCCTCGCCTTGGCAAGGCGATACTCCACCACTGAGCCACTCGCGCATCTCTATATTGTTTTGTTCCCTCGAACAATACATACTATACATGAGAAAAAGTAATTTGTCAACACCTTTTTTTCAAAAAATTGAAACAATTTGTGAAAATGGTTACAGTTCAGACTTCGCCTGAGTTTACGAACAGTTAGGCAGAAAGGCCATGATATCCTGTACGGGGACGCGCTCTCGCTCTGCGACAAACGCAACGGTACTATGCTTTTTCGGCGCTGTCGCTTGAAAAAGCGAGTGCCGGCGTTTGTCGACGGTCCCCTTACAGGACACCATGGCCTTTCTGCCGCGCAGGTCTGTTACTCAGGCAACATGAAGTTCTGAACTGTACATGGGATAGAGACGCATAATATTTCACAAACAATTATTATGCGCGTTTACTCCATGTACAGTTCAGAACTTTATTCAGCGGGAAAACCAGAACTTCCGGCAGCGGAACTGCAGTGGTGTCCTTCTAAGGGGACCATTGGAAACGTTGGCACTTAACGAGCGAGTCTTTGCAGAAGACTTGCGAGTTTAGTACCATTACGTTTCCACCTGAGCGAGAGCGGGTCCCTGTGAAGGATATCACTGCAGTTCCGCCTCAAAACGGTTACATTTCCCAGCTGAAGTCTGAACTGTATCTTTCCCTCGCTTTTTCCATCAGTGCCCGTTCTCCTTCTATTTCACCGGGATAGGGGTAGCTTTTTGCGTTTTTTTCGAATGTTTCCCGAATCTGCTCTGCTTTTTCGAAGTCGTGTTCTGCCAGCAGAGCGTATGCATATCGGGTTCTTAAGATACTGGGGAATTTTTTCATGGATTTCATAAATTTTTTCAGTTCTTTGTCCAGCATCTGTTCCGGGTGCTCCGGGCATTTTTCATTAACCAGCTCACAGTAAATACAGTCCAGCTGCAGCATACTGCGGTGAAGGCCTGCCATTCCGATATCCATGGACAACAGTTTTTTCATAGACTCTTCCGCTTTTTCCAGTTCCATGGCATCCATCAGGCGGTTGCAGGCGAAGACACCGACTGCAGCTGTCATACCGTTTTTCATGGCTTCTTCGGACGGGATTTCAAACCATTCGTCGGGCATATCTTTCAGGCGGACACCTTTTGAGATCTGTTCATTGACTTTCATCTGTATCCAGAAGGAACGCAGGGCTTTCCGGTCTTTTCCCAGCGACAGAGCATTATATCCGTCGTTGTCTACGTTTCCCATCCGCATGGGGATACCGTTCATTGTAGCAAATGCCAATCCAACGAGAAACATGGCTGCCAGAAATACCGACAGATACGGTACATCCCCTAAACGGATAAATACCAGGCCGCAGACGGCACCCATGAGAAGATTCACCAGAGGACCACCCAGATTGTATAACACATATGGCATCGTTCCGTCTTTCATCTGCGGCGGGACCATCAGACACTGTCCGCCGGTTCCTGCCAGAGACATCCGGCAAAACCGCAGCTTTTCATTGTCTTTCAGCCACATAAAACTGCCGATACGAAAAGAAGAAAATTCATACCCTGTCAGCAGGCCGAACAGCAGATGTCCCGCCTCATGCAGAATAATCTGAATCAGTGCCGCCAGATAAAGGAGAAAAATGCCGGATACCATCAGCAATAAAAAATCCCCCCACGATGCATCTTCTTCAAAACGGCTTTCCGCCACATGAACGATCACCATTCCGCATATCATTCCCACAACCATATAAACCGCCATGGATATGATTCCGGCCTGTTTCCCTGATCCGTCACCTGCTGTTTTCCTTTTGTCTTTCGCTCCCATCAGTTTTTCCTCTCATGTGTTTTTCGTTTCTGCGACACCCTGCAAACAGCAAGTGCAATCGCAATCCCCGAAATGGTTCCAAACAGTACATCCGTTGGATAATGCACTCCCACATACAGGCGCGACAATGCAATAGCCGCTGCCAGTATAACCGCAGGAACTCCGCAGCGGGCAGGCAGCATTCTGTACATAACGACTGCAGCCGCAAAGGAACTGGAGGCATGGCCGGAAGGGAAGGAAAGATCATGCGGTTTTCCAATCAGATTGCTCAGTCCCTCCACATCGACCCAGGGTCTCGGCCTTGCCACCGCACTTTTCAGGATCAGATTGTTGATGATATAGGAAATCACCAGAGACAGGATCACCAGCGCTCCTGCCTTTCTCGTTTTGGGAATGCACAGCAGAACCACTGCCCCTGCAATCCAGATCATCCCCGCATTGCCCAGATTTGTGATAAAAATAATCAAAGGATTCAGGAAATCCTCACGCAGATATTCCTGAATCCAAAGCAGGATGTTACCATCCAGATTTGTTATAAAGTCCATATTACTCCTGTAATAAAATAACTGCCTTATTAAAACAGTCCTATTTTGTACCGAAAATCCGGTCGCCGGCATCTCCGAGACCGGGGCAGATATAAGCATCCTGATTCAGCTCTCTGTCTAGATGTCCTACATAAATCTGCACGTCAGGATGGGTTTCATGAAGACGTTTCAGACCTTCCGGCGCCGCGATGATGGACATGAATTTGATTCTCTTTCCGCCGTGCTGTTTGATAAAATCCACAGCTGCCACAGCAGATCCGCCTGTTGCCAGCATGGGATCGGTTACTACGATCAGACGCTCCTCTATGGGGCTGGGCAGTTTGCAGTAATATTCGTGCGGTTCATGGGTATTTTCATCACGGTAAAGACCGATATGTCCAACCTTTGCCGTAGGAACCAGTGCAAGAATACCATTAACCATACCAAGGCCTGCTCTCAGAATCGGTACAACCGCAAAGTTTTTGCCTTCAATCACCGGAGTCTGACAGGTTTCAATCGGTGTCTCCACTTCAATATCATGAAGCGGCAGATCACTTAATGCCTCATATCCCATCAGCATGGCAATCTCCTCCACCAGTGCTCTGAATTCACTGGTTCCCGTGTTTTTATCACGAAGTCTCGAAATCTTATGCTGAATCAGCGGATGATTTAAAATTGTAACATTATCCATTTCTATATACCTCCTGTTGTATGTGTATCCTGTTACGGATAACCGCAATGGTTTCTGCCATACATTTTAGCACAATCCTGACGTTTTGGCGACAGAAATTACAACTCACCACCGTTTTGCCGTAATTTCCACAACAATGTTGGTTCCTTCTACCGGTTCAGGTTTCCGTCGATGAGCTGGCCAAGGGCCTGCAGCCCAAAACGCTGGAAAAAGTCATTGATTTTCTCCGCAAAAACAAAGAGCCCGTCACCAGTTCCCTGATTGGAAACCGGATCGGACTCTCCCGTATCACCGTACGCAAATATCTGAATTATCTGGAAAGCCGGGGCCTGATCACCAGCCAGATTGATTACGACACCGGCGGCAGACCGAGGCTTCTCTATCTGTGGGGAAACCGGCCCAGTTAATTGCAGTCAGTTCCCGCACTCAATACTGATTTCATTAAACACAGATAATATTTCTTCCGTGCTCATGCCTGCTTTTTCTTCGTCTTTTTTGTCCAGGATCACATTGCCCTGATGCATCATCAGCAGACGGTTGCCATATTCCACTGCGTAGCGCAGGTTGTGGGTTACCATGATGGTGGTGACCTTTTTTTCCTTTACCACCTTATCGGTCAGTTCCATGATGATCTCGGCGGTTTTCGGATCGAGGGCCGCCGTATGTTCATCAAGAATCAGCAGTTCGATGGGTGTCATGGTTGCCATCAGAAGGGCCAGTGTCTGACGCTGGCCGCCTGAAAGTGCTCCCACCTTCGTATACAGTTTATCTTCCAGTCCCAGATTCAGGCCTCGGAGCATTTCCTTATAATAATCGATTTTGTGCTTTTTCAGCCCCCGTTTCAGATTGAAAGGTTTGCCCTTATTGTCCGCGATGGAAAGATTTTCCAGAATGGTCATGGACGGACAGGTTCCTTTGGCAGGATCCTGATAAACACGGCCGATTTTCCGTGTACGGATAAAATCCTTCTGTTTTGTCAGATCGTCCCCGTTGAAAATAATCTTCCCGCTGTCCAGATCAATGCTTCCGCAGATCAGATTCAGCATGGAGGTCTTGCCGGAGCCGTTGCTTCCCACCACCGATACAAATTCTCCGTCGGAAACGGTCAGATTGAAATCCTTAAACAGACAGAGCTCATTTACCGTACCCGGGTTATAGTACTTATTGATATGCTGGAGTTCAAGCATTTGATTTCACCTTCCTTTTCCGTTCCCGTCCTGCAACCAGAATAATCAGGAATAATACGGCTGTAACCAGCTTCAGATCCTGAGAATCCATGTAACGAATCGCCACAGCCACACAGGCCTTGTAAATCAGAGAACCAATGATAACCGATGAGGTAGCTCTGAGAAATGTGGTATTTTTAAACAGGCTGGTACCGATGATAACACTGGCAAGACCGATAACAACCGTACCGGTTCCCATGGAAATATCGAAATATCGCTGCTGCTGGGCGAAAATGCATCCTGACATGCAGACCATTCCGTTGGCCAGAGCCAGCCCCAGAATCTTCACGCTGCCCCGGTCTACACCCATGGCCGTTACGATGGTCTCATTGTCACCCACCGCCCGGAGAAGAAACCCGGAGCGGGTGCGCAGATACCAGTCGAGAACATATTTCACAAGGATCGTAATGACAAGAATGATGATCAGCTTGTGATAGGGAGCAAGCACCGCCGGCAGGGTATCCGTCAGACTGTTTTCAAAAATCGTCACCTTATTATATATAGGAAGATTTGCTCTTCCGGCGATTCTCAGATTCACACTGTACAGACCGGTAAACATAATGATACCGGCAAGCAGGTCACGAACCCCCAGCTTTACATGAATCACACCGGTGCAGATCCCCACCAGTACACCTGCCGCAAAACAGATGGGAAGGGTGATCAGCGGATTCATGTCCCTGCTTATCATAACAGCCGCAATTGCTGCACCCATGGGAAAACTGCCGTCAACCGTCATATCGGGAAAATCCAGAATCTTATACGTGATATATACGCCCATTGCCATGATGGAATATATCAGTCCCTGTTCCAAAACACTTAATACTAAAGTCACAATGCCACCTCAATCAACCATTTATTGTCTGATCGTTTCTTTTATCGTCTGACCGTTTCTTTTATCGTCTGACAGATTATTCCGCCGTAATCTCATCAAATACTTCCGCTGCGTCGCTGATGTATGCAGCATCCAGCTTCATGCCGATCTGGTCAGCTGCTGCTGTATTTACGTACAGTTCTGCTTCTTTTGCAGATTCGAAATTAATTTCGGAAGCAGCTTTTTCTCCTTTCAGAACACTTGCTGCCATTTCACCGGTTACCTTGCCCAGCGCTACATAATCGATACCCATGGATGCAACACAGCCGTTCTTTACCTGCTCAATTTCGCTGCCGAATACGGGAATTTTCGCATCATTGGCCTGTGCCAGAACGACCTGCAGTGCCTGAACAACGGTGTTGTCTGTCAGGTTGCAGATACAGTCAACCTTGGTCACCAGATCCGCTGCTGCGATTTCTACTTCGCTTACCGTATTGATACCGGAATCAACGATTTCAAAACCGTATTCGCCTGCCAGTTCCTTGTAGGTTGCAATGGTACTGACGGAATTGGCTTCACTTGTGGTATACAGGATACCGATCTTCTTTGCATCGGGCATCATGGTACGAATCATATTCAGCTGTTCGGATACAGGAAGAACATCGGATGTACCGGTAACATTGCCTGTGGAAGTTCCGTCCTCATTGGCCAGCCCTGCAGAAACAGGATCGGAAATTGCAGAATAAATAACAGGAATTTCGCTGTTCATACATGCATTATATGCTGCCGCTGCTGAAGGCGTTGCAATGGCACATACCATATCCACTTTCTGGGAAACAAAACTGTCTGCGATGGTTGCTGCCGCACCGGTATCTGCCTGTGCATTTTCATAAACAACTGTCAGATTCTCTCCTTCAACGATTCCGTTGTCAGCCAGACCTGCCAGGAAACCTTCACGACAGTTGTCAAGAGAACCATGTTCCGCGAACTGGGAAATACCAATGGTATAGGTCTTTCCATCTGCTGCACCGGCGCTGCCATCCATACCTGCGGATTCAGCTGCAGCCGTCGTATCCGTGCTGCCGGTGGATGCAGAACTGTCAGAGCCGCCTGAACATCCTGTCATTAAAGATACTGCCATCATTGCACTTAACATTAAAGCTACCATTTTTCTTTTCATAATCTGATTCCTCCATCTTCTATCCGTCTATGATTCTGATGATTCGACTGCGCCGCAGTACCCTGCTTTTCCGGGGCTGATCCGCGATCCCGTAAAGCTTTTGCACAAACAAAAATGCCTTCCGCTATGCGAAAAGATCTTTCGCTATGCAATATACCTTCCTCCGCTATGCGATATGCCTTCCGCTACGCAAAAAACCGCCTCAGGCTATCTGCCTGAGACGGTATATATCATAAACCGCGGTACCACTCACTTTGACGTAATTGTCCACTTATTCCATGCACCATCATACATGCCGGCTTGATAACGGGTCCGGATCCCGGCTGCTGCCCTCAAAAGTCCATTCAGTCCTATCCATCCGTACCGCAATCTCAGCACCTGCGGCTCTCTGTGACTTCTGTGATAAGCTTACTTGCTCTTTCTCATCGGTTTCACAATCTGACATTAAAATAATACAGAATAATTGATTTGTCAAGCACTTTTTTGAAGTACTGTTTACTCCCCTACGCAGTAGCTGCAGGGCGTATACCCTTTTTTCTTCAGGGCCGATTTGCTCAGTGTTGTGATTTCACAGTTATCAGCGTCCTGAGCCGGTGCGTAGCGGCAGTCGGGTTTGTGGAATTTGCCGGTGTTGGTGTTGAGATAATATGTGGTTTTTGAGGATGCTTTTGTTTCTGCCTTCGTGGATGCTTTTGTTTCCTCTTTCGATGATGATCCGGTTTTGTCATCGGGGTCGGCCGCCTGGGAGGCACTGCCGGGTTCTCCTGCTTTCCAGGAATCGCTGGGCGACATGTTCCATGTAATCTGCTTTCCGTCGCTTTTCAGTACAATCGTACCCTGTTCATCGGTCCGGAAAACTTTTACTCCCATGGAGCGCAGACGGTTCAGGACTTCGGCATGAGGATGCCCGTAGCGGTTGCCTTCCCCCACACTGATCACCGCATATTCCGGGGCCACAGCTTCCATGAATTCCTCTGTGCTGGCTGTTTTGCTGCCGTGATGAGCAACTTTATAGACATCAGCTTTCAGTGAAATGCCGTTGTTCAGCATATCTGCTTCCGAATCCTCTTCCGCATCTCCGGTCAGTAAATATGTTTTATCCCCAGGTGGGAGGAGAATCGCTAGGGACTGA
>JALFLM010000141.1 GCA_022774705.1 Lachnospiraceae bacterium
CCTCCGGCTGTATCGGTTGAGCAAAAGTCCGCGTGGGATTGATGTGGTATCTTTAACTTTGGGAAACTCCGGTCTCCCATTTGGAAACCGAAGCCTTGGTCACTCCCAGAAATACTGCCAGTTCCTCCTGGGTCCTGCCGCTCCTGCGCCGCAGAAACGCCAGATTTTCCGATAGTTTTAAACGGTTCATCCATTCTCCTTTCGCTTTTTGCTGTCTGTTTTTTCTTTATCTGTTTTCTGATTCCAGTATACAGGGCTGACTGTCATTGCACAATGGAACAGCAGTCGATTTCCGGACTGAAAATCAACTGCTGCGATACCGGGTATACTGTATATATTTCACCAGCAAAAAAGCCGGCCCTTAAAATATAGACCGGCTTTTTTCCTTCAAACACATGCAATCTCCTGTTATGCGTTTCTCCTGCTCTCCCACTGTTCTTTCGTCTGATATGTATAATCTTCCGTGCGCACCTCACCGGTCAGTCCAACCTGTTTGTCCTTTTCCGTATGGTGATAACGGAAACCGCATTTTTCCTGCACCCGTTTTGATTTCGTATTGCCCTCAAAGCTTGCACACCAGACACCGGTACAGTTCAGTTCTTCAAAACAGCGGCGAAGAAGCTCTTCCACAGCTTCGGGAATCAGTCCCTGTCCCCAGTAGGGAACCCCAATCCAGTAACCGATCTCCGCTTCCGTATCCGACATGGAAACATTGCCGTGTCCTGCACGCATAATCCCCGCGCTGCCCACAGGAAGTCCCGTCTCCTTCAAAACCACCGCATAGGTCTCCGGCTCCGAAAGCACGCCGCGGATGATCTCCAGACTGTTCTCCACCGACGTATGGGGCGGCCATCCCGCCGGAGGCCCCACACGAAGATCCTTCGCATAACGATATAATTCCTCCGCATCTTCATCCTTCCAGGGACGAAGGAGCAGACGCTTTGTTTCCAGCTGCACCACATACTTCAATACATCATCCAGAACAGCCAGATACCCTTCCCTGTTAATATGCATACCTTCCAGCGTATATTCCGCTTTCAGATTGCCTTCACCATCAGTCAGCGAAGCATTAACATTGATATATTCTGCATGATGTTTTTCAGCCAGTTTCTCCACTTCCCGGTTTGCCGCTGTGATTTTTGCGTTGGTACGGATCTGAAGGCAGGCCTTCATCTCTTCTGAAGCAGCTTTCTGATTTACCGGGTAATACGCCATCAGGTATAATTCTGTTTCGGGAAGATGCTTCTGAATATCTGTCAGGATCCAGTCATAATTGTCAATCATCTGCGCAATGGAAATATCCGGATCGCTGAGATCATTGGTTCCGATATTGATAAAAATCCTGCGCGGAATCAGATCATACACGCAGATGTCAAGAACCTTCATCAGATCCTCCGTCTTATACCCGCCGACGCCCCGGTTATACACCGTAACCGGCAGATTTCTTTCCCGAACAAACTCCTCTATGGGAAACATTTCCATAAGAGACGAACCCACAAAAAGGATCTGGTTTTTCTCTGCTGTCTGATTTTTTCTGCGGTAAATTTCAAGTTTTCTGTCTGTTTCTTTTTTTAATTCCGGTGTCATATGAATCATGCTCCTTCTTTGATATTTTTTCTTCATTTTCATTCTTCCAGAAAAACCACTTTTTTCCGGCAGAAGTCTAAGCAGTAACTTTTCCCTTGATTTTACCATATTTCGATACTATAATCATTAAAGTTTCACCTGAAATATATAGACATTAATGGAGGCTTCATTTTGTACAATTGCAGTTTGATTCTGGAGGGCGGCGGTATGCGCGGTGTTTTCACAGCCGGTGTCCTCGATTATTTTATGGATAATAACCTGATGTTTTCGGATATTTACGGTGTTTCTGCCGGCAGCTGCCATGCCTGCAGCTATCTGTCCGGCCAGCGTCACCGGGCTTTTGAGGTCAATGTGGACTATCTGAATGACAAACGTTACTGCAGTCTGGAAAGTCTGCTGAAAACGGGTGATCTTTTCGGCGCCGATATGCTGTACCGCCAGATTCCCGATGTGCTCAATCCTTTCGATTACGATACATACAATCAGTATCAGGGTAATTTTTTCGCTGTTATGACAGATTGTGAAACAGGAAAACCTGTTTATCAGAAGGTTGGCGATCTGCATCACGACATCATCTATGTGCGTGCTTCCAGTTCTCTTCCTGTGGTTTCCCGTATGGTGGAAATCGACGGGCGAAAATATCTGGACGGCGGAATTTCCGATTCCATTCCCGTGCGGCATGCTCTGAAAAACGGTCCCGGCAAATGTGTTGTCATTCTCACCCAGCCTGCCGGTTACCGCAAATCCCCCAACAAAATGATCCGGTTCATGCGCAGGCAGTACCGCGATTATCCTGCTCTCGTTCAGGCTGTGGAAAAGCGCCATCTGGTGTACAATAAGACACTGGATTACATCCGCAGAGAGGAAAAAGCCGGGCGCGTTTTCGTCATCCGCCCCGATGGTCCTGCAGGCATCGGACGGGTGGAAAAGAACCGGGAAAAACTGGAAAAGCTCTACTGCCGCGGCTACGATACTGCCAGAAAACAGGGGCAGAAGCTGCAGGAATTCCTGAAGGGAGAAAACACGATTTCATCAAAACAAATCTGATTAAATTCGAAATGAGGGCTGTACCAATGAAACAATTATCGCTTAACGGCCTCTGGTCCATGAACCGAAGAGGCGAAGAAACTCAGTATGAAGGGCCGGTTCCCGGCTCGGTTCTGTCTTTTCTTCTGAAGGCAGACGCAATCCCTGATCCCTTTGACGGAAGAAATGAATATCAGGTCAGGGAACTCTTCCGGGATGACTACATTTTCCGGAAAGATTTTTATGTGGAAGAGGATTTCCTGAAAGCAGAGCAGGTAGAGCTGGTCTGCGAGGGCCTGGATACCCTGGCGGAAATCTATATAAATGAAAAAAAGGCCTTTTACGCCGACAATATGCACCGGACCTGGCGGATTCCGGTAAAGGAAATGCTGGTACCGGGTGAAAACCACATCCGCATTGAATTCCTGTCTGTACTGAAATATATGGACAATTATCAGTACGCAGAAAACAAGGAGATTCAGTACGTCGCCACAGGTGCTATGAAAGGAAATCAGCTGGTACGGAAAGCCCATTCCATGTTTGGCTGGGACTGGGGCCCCCAGCTGCCCGATGCAGGAATTTTCCGTGACATTTACCTGGAGAGCTGGACCGGCAGAAGGCTGGAGAATGTCCGTTTTCATCAGATTCATGAACAGGGCAGCGTGAAACTGCAGATCCGGGCCGATTTCACTCCCCCGGCAGAAGGCCAGGAACGGCAGAAGATCCGGGTTAGTGTGAAGAAACGTCCTGCAGATGGTTTTGCGAAAGCAGATTTCATTTCACCATCTGCAGAAGCCGTTCTGGGAAACAATACCACCTGGGAGACAACTCTGTCCATCCCCGACCCGAAGCTGTGGTGGCCCAACGGATACGGCGAACAGAATCTGTACGATGTGTTGATCGAGCTGCTGGATTCCGACGGGACAATTGTCCGGAATATAAGGAAAACCATCGGCCTGCGGACACTGACCGTCAGCCGCCGGCGGGATCAGTGGGGAAAGGAATTTGCTTTTCAGGTAAACGGTGTCAGGATTTTCGCCATGGGAGCCAATTATATTCCTGAAGACTGCATTTACTCCCGGATCACAAAAGAACGGCAGGATTATCTTCTGGAATGTGCAAAGAGAGCTCATTTCAACTGCATCCGCGTCTGGGGCGGCGGCTACTATCCCTCCGACGATTTCTACGAGCTGTGTAATGAAAAGGGTCTGATCGTATGGCAGGATCTGATGTTTGCCTGCAACGTCTACGACGCCACTGATGCCTTTCTGGAAAACTGCAGCCGGGAAATCGAGGACAACGTAAAACGACTCCGCCATCACCCCTGCCTGGGATTATGGTGCGGCAACAACGAAATCGAGTCCGCCTGGGATCACTGGCCCGATTTCCAGATTGAAACCGCCGGTCTGCGGGCCGATTACATCAAGCTGTTTGAACATGCCATCCCCCATGTTGTCAGGGAAAATGACCCGGATACCTTTTTCTGGCCTTCTTCCCCCTCAGCAGGCGGCTGCTTTGACAAGCCCGATGATGAGAATGACGGAGATGCCCACTACTGGGATGTATGGCACGGACAGAAGCCATTTACCGATTACCGGAAATACTTCTTCCGTTTCTGCTCAGAATTCGGCTTCCAGTCCTTCCCCTGCCTGAAAACGGTGGAAACCTTCACAAAACCCGAAGACCGCAATATTTTCTCCCGGGTTATGGAAAGCCATCAGAAAAACGATGCAGCCAACGGAAAAATCCTCTACTATATGTCGGAGAACTTCCGTTATCCCGCCCGTTTTGACGATCTGATCTACGTCAGCCAGGTACTGCAGGGCATGGCAATTCAGTACGGCGTGGAGCACTGGAGACGAAACCGGGGCAGATGCATGGGAACCCTGTACTGGCAGCTGAATGACAACTGGCCGGTAGCTTCCTGGTCCTCCATGGACTATTTCGGACGATGGAAGGCCCTTCAGTACATGGCCTGCCGTTTCTACGCGCCCACCGCGTCAAGCCTTGTAAGAGAAGACAGTCTGCTGAGCCTCTATGCAGAAAATGAGACTTCTGTCCCTGTAAAATGGCAGGCGCAAATCCGCATCAGAAACATGGATTGCGAAATCATCTGCTCGGCCACGGCAGAAGGCAGCACCGCTCCTTTCTGCTCGGAAAAGATTGCAGAACTGGATTTTGGCAGCTTATGCAGTGGTGACGACACCTGGGCGGAAACCGTATTCGCTGAAAGCATTGTCACCTTCGAAAACGGCACAAAAAACCACAACGTGGAAGTCCTGCTGCCTTACAAATATCTGGCATTGAAGCAGCCCCTCGTACAGACGGACGTAACAGAAACAGAAGACGCTTTTGTAATCCGGCTGAAAAGTGATGTTTTCTCACCCTTCGTGGAACTGGATTTTGAAGACGCTGATGTTATTTTCAGCGACAACTACTTCCACCTGACAGGAGAACCCCGGGAAGTGGAAGTGAAAAAGGCGGATATCCTCAGGGGAAGCTTTGAGAATGCAGAAAATCTGAAGAAACGACTACGGATACGCAGTCTGAGGGATACGTACTGATTACTGTTTGTTACTGTCCAGACTTCGGCCTGAAACAGTACAAAAACTCCTTTCGTTTACACCATGATTGCGTCCATAATCGTCTGAATGGTATTACAGGTATCATCAAAGGAAATATCCTTTGCGTACTCATACTCGCGGGGCGTTATCATGTCGCCTGTGGTAACATCCACCGTCAGCGGTACGCTGATCGGCGGATAGTTCGCTTTCAGTGAGACCCGGATGCCGGGGTAATCATCAGTTTCACGAATGTCAAAGATGCCGACAACCTCAAACTGCACGTCGTCGGCAATCTGGACAGCGCAAATCTCCGAAAAGATTTTGCGGATTGTTTCATGCGTCAGGGTGAAGCCCTTGATCGTAGTGTCCAGATCCATTGTTGCCCGCGTGTCCAGTCCCACAATGGCGGAAATCAGAAATCCACCTTTGAGAATGAAATTGTTCTTATAGGGCGAGAGCGAAATCCGTTCCAGCAGTCGTTCGAGCATATAGTTCTGCATGACGAGCTGCGCCGAGATATGCTTCTCTGCCGCTTTGTTCTTGATAAAGGCTTTTAGTTGCATCGGATTTTTTGTAATCATAGCAAAACCTCCATGTAACGCAGCACCTTGGGCTTCACGCGAAGCTGGTCTGCGTACTGCATCAGTTTGTGAATGTTCTTGTCCTTGGACGCCGCATAGCGTTTCATGGCTTCACCAACAATCTGAATATCGCTGCCGCTGCCGCGCAGGATGTCGCACAGCGTCCGTTCCAAATCGTAAACACGAATTGGATTGCCAGAGGGGGATTCAATTTCAATTCTGCCGAACTCGTAGTTCTCCGGCACAACGCGCTTGACAATTAAATTTTCCTGCTTCAAAGACGGGGCATTGTAGCCCTTGGGAAAGGTCATCGTATATTTCGCCGGGGTACGGTCTGAATAGCCCAGCAGATACAGAGCGGTATCGTGCGAGTAAATCCCTCGCCCATACTTGCGCTGCAAGAGGTAGAAATCGTCCTCCCATGCGTTGCTCCGCACATACAGGCCGCGCCCAAAACGGTACATCTCGCCGCTCTTGACAAACTCCTGTAAAACGCTGCGGTGTAGTCCGGCTTCCGTCACCTGTGCAGCGGTAATCGTGCCGTCCTCCGACGCTTCCAGCAGTTCTTCGATTTTCTCCTTGGCGTTCATGCTTCTCACCTCACTTTGACAATCACACATTATATTATATGAAAATAATGTGTGATTGTCAATCGAAAAAACGACAAACGCACATTAAATTGTTTGGAAATAATGCGTGATTGTCAGAGAAGCTACAAAGCTTTGTCCTGCTCCAGCCGGCAGAATGTCATTACTGTCACTCTGCCGGCTGGAGCAGTTCCAAATACGTGACCATAAAAAAATAGTCCTGCTGAAAGTGGCTGTTCCCTGTTGGTAACGGTCAGTTATCTGTAAATCCGAAAATATAAGAAAACACAGAAAAAGCGCGCCCCTTCGGGCTGGTCAGAATGCATTTTCCATCATTCCGTATCCACCCGAAGGGGCGCGTTTCCCATTGTTATATTATCTTGTACACGATCCGCCGCGGTTCCTTCCCATAGGGATGTGCCATTGCGGTTCCTCCAAACCATTCATAAACCGTATCATTCTCATTGATACCTTCCAGCACCTCGCGAACAGCCTGCTTATGTGCTTCATAGAGAGACCCGTCCTCCAGACGTTCACGGGTATGTCCGGTAAGGATATGATCAAATTCCCCTCTCACCGGTTCTAGTGATTCCAGTGCAGCAAGGAAATCAGCCATGGGAAGGCTTTCCTCCATCTGCATCCAGGTCTGCTCAATGATACTGTCGCCGGAGAAAAGGATGCGGTCCTTCCTGTCCAGAAGACAGATTCCTCCCGGCGTATGTCCCGGTATGTGAAATACCTCAAGTTCCAGACCTCCCAGATCAAAAACATCACCGTTATGCACCGGAAGAAAGTCTGGAATTTTCTTTCCCGATCCGGCCACAGCTTTCTGAAACTCCGGCATCTTCATATATTCCAGGGCAAGTTCCCGGTCGTCGGGATGCAGATACACCTGATCAAAATAAATATCACCGAAAATATGATCGGGATGGCAGTGCGTATTGACCACAATCAGAGGAAGATCGGTAACGGTTTCCGCAATCGCCTTCACATCCTCATACCCATTCATGGTATCAATCACCAGTGCTTTTTCTTTACCTGTTACAATGTATCCGGTAGCTTCATCCGCATCATTCATGAGCCGGATATGATCATTAATCTGAATCAGTTTCACTCTTTCAAACATCTTCGCTTCTCCACTTATTACTTTCTCTGTCCAGGGAACATCCTCATTAAAATACTTCCCTTCCTCTCTATTGTACAAAAGCTGCCCGGAAAGCAACATTGTGCGGCTTTCTGAGCAGCTGTAAGAATTAAATCAGCAACAATTCATAATTCTCCGCAGGCTTTTCCTACAGATTCTCCCCGTTGCCAAGAATCAGATCACGATACCAGTATGCAGAGTCTTTCCAGATTCTCTCCTGAGTACGATAATCCACATAGATCAGTCCGAAACGCTCGGAATATCCTTTTGCCCATTCGAAGTTATCCATCAGTGACCACTGGAAATAACCTCTCAGGTCAATTTCCCCTGCTGCTTTTTTCAGCTCATGGAGATATCTTGCCAGAAAATCGATCCGGTTAGGATCATGTACTTTTCCATCCAGTGAAATGGTATCATGACAGGAAAGGCCATTTTCTGTAATATAGATCGGCTTTCCATAGCGTTCGTACAGGAACTTCGGTCCCCAGTAAAGACACTCAGGAGTCACAGGCCAGTCAATGGCTGTTTTGGGAAATCCGTCATATCGTTTTACATCTTCCGGCTTTCCATTTTCACCCATACGGATGCATCTGCCGTTGTAGATATTCTGTCCGTAGACATCGATGGGCTCGGAAATCAGCTTCATATCCGCATCCGTTATCCGGGGCAGATACTTTTCATAGCGTTTCATGCCTTCTTCCGGATAATGTCCCAGCAGAACCGGATCTGACCACCATGCCACATTCCATGTCCAGTTCCTGTCATCCGGCTGCATGGAGAACAGCATCTGTCTTGCAGCCTCAATATCCTCCGGTTTCTCTGTTTCAGGGTAGCACATGGAGCCGGTGGGCGCATAACCGATGGTAAGCGGCTGCTTTCCATACTGCCTGAGCATCTGCACTGCACGGCCGTGAGCCTTCAGCGCATTATGCGCCATCTCAAACGTATCCTGAATGGGAGATTTCAAGCCCGGTGCATGTTCTCCCGTTAAAAATCCAAGGCCTACAAAGCACTGAGGCTCATTCAGGGTAAAATAATGGGTCACCCGATCGCTGAAGCGTTCTGCCACCAGCTTTGCATAAGCTCCGAACCATTCCACAATCTCAGGATTCATCCAGCCGCCGCGCTTGTAGATTTCATAGGGCAGCTCCCAGTGATACAGTGTAATATAAGGCTCGATACCGTTTTTCAGAAGTTCATCGATCAGATCACTGTAAAATGCGATACCTGCTTCATTTACCCTGCCGGTGCCTTCTGGCAGTACCCGTGACCAGTTAATGGAAAAACGGTATGCCTTCAGGCCCATTTCCTTCATAAGTGCCACATCTTCCCGGAAACGATGGTAGTGATCACAGGCTGTATCACCTGTGTGCTCCTCAAAGATGTGTCCCGGTTCTTTTGTATACACATCCCAGATATCCAGACCTTTTCCTTCTATTCCTGCTGCTCCTTCAATCTGGTAGGAGCTGGTTGCAGCTCCCCATGCAAAATCCTTTGAAAAACTCATTCTGGTCCTCCTGCACCTTATAGATCTGTCTGTTTATGCTTTTTTGGAACCTTTTAATATAATTCATCATTTTATGCAGTCTGTATGCCTACAGCAGATTGGCTGCCCCGATCATGCCGGCACGGTTGCCCAGTTCTGTCGTTCTGATCTCGGGAAGTTCTCCGTGGACGCCTCCAAAACAGCCGGTTTTCACCATGTCACGGATGGGTGCCAGAAGAACCTCACCCTGTGCGGCGGTCCCACCACCCAGGAGCAGTGCCTGAGGCCGGAAAATGTTGACAATATTGACGATTCCGGTTCCCAGTGTCAGCATGACCACATCCTGATAATCTCTGGCTGCACCGGAGGCCGCTTCTCCCAGAGCAGCACAGTCCGCATCGTTGGCAATCTGAACCGGTACCGGCAGATAAGCGGACAGCTGCTCTGCCAGAGCCACCTTTTCCCATCTGATGTTGTTGGAGTAAACCACTGTACCCCTTTTCCGGTCTACGGTACCGGGAACACCCACGCCTACGCCGATGCACTGATCCATGGCGATCTGTTCCTTCTCCATCAGGGCAAGCACCGCTTCCCCGATCCGTTTGATGACAGCTTCTGCTCCGGTCTCTGCTTCCGTAGGAATCACAGTGGAAGCCAGCAGCTGCTGGTTTACATCCACCAGACCAATCTTTGTATCGGTTCCGCCAATGTCGATGCCCACTCTTACCGGACCTGCTGCATGAATCGTGCCGGATTCAATAAAAAGTACATCCCCTTTATGCACAGGAACGGCATTCAGCACTTCCAGAAGGGTATCCTCTTCGATGCGCTTTGCAAATTCCTCTTTGCTGATTTCCTTTTTGAAACCGTAGTACAGGAAGGCGCCTTCTCCTGCGTCCATAATATACCACATCTCGGTTTTTCCGTACTGCCCCTCATTTTTCAGGGCGTATTTATTGTCCGGATGGACCTGGATGGACAGGTTCTGCTTCGCATCGATAAATTTGATCAGGATCGGGAAATCCCGGAATCTTCTGCAGTGATTTCCCAGAACCTGTTTCCCTTCTTTTTCAATGTATTCTTCCAGAGTCAGACCTGCAAAGGGGCCGTTTACAATGACAGACGGTCCATCAGGATGGCAGGAAAGCTCCCAGGACTCTGCCAGAATTTCTCCGTCATATTCAATTCCGTATTCTTCTGCAAGGCGGTGTCCTCCCCAGAGATAATCCTTGCAGGCAGGCTTCAATTTTAAAACGCTCATAATTTCTCCTAACAAACTGATAAGTTATTCCAGGATGTGTTTCAAAAAACAGTCATTATCGTCATTTTCTTTTATTTTATCATGAGAAAAGGATTTTTTCGACATTTTTGTGCATTATTTATTTTTCAAACACACCCTGATTTACAGCTGTTCAAACCGGACAGTATTTTCCGGTCCGGCCCGGAATCCAACCTGCATCTATTGCTCCACTTCTACTGCTATACTTTCCAGGATCAGAGCATTCTCCGGTTCTTTTTCTGTATACAGCATGTACGTTTCATCCTCTCCCCGGATCAGATCATATTCCGCTGTTTTGTCTGTTTTCTGCAGAGTAACCAGAATATATGCTGTTTCCTTTCCCCATTTTATGGAAGAAGGAATTTCATCTGCTGCAAAGTATTCTTCTTTCAGTACTTTCCCATCCTTCCCCTGCCAGCTGAATTTCACCGCCTGAACCGGGCAGGCCCCCCGGTATGTGGCCTGGAAAGTATTCTTCATCTGTGTTTTCTTCCCATTATCCACTTCTGTTACTGTATCGGATAATGTTACGGAACAGTCACCGCCTGCATCAGTAATGCGTACGCCGCTGCCTGGAACCAGATAAACCGTTTCATCCTGTGTTTCATATACCGCGTTGCCGTACATGTGCAGTTCCTCGGAGCCGATCTGTGTCTGATCAAAATAAAGGATTCCCGAACAGGTATTTTCCTCGTCACCCATGTTCAGTTTCACATCTGAGAAACAGTCTGAAGCAACAGTAGCGAGATACACCTCACCATCCTTATCTTTCAGCTTCATCACGCCCAGACTGTATCCTTTCAGTCCCTCAAAAACATATTCCCCCTGCGCCTCATCATATGTTCCGTAGATTTTTTCCTCACCTCCGGAGACAGTTCCGTCTTCCATCAGGGCAGCAATATCTACATAGTCCCAGTCAACCGCATCCACATATTCCGTGGTCAGAAACATCCCCACCAGCCGGTCGCCGCCGTTTTCCAAAACGCCATCCTCTGCAGCCAGACTGCAGGCTGTAAGCAGACCTGTCACCAGGCCGGCCAGCAGGATAACTGATACTGCTGAATGCACTGTCTTTTTCATCGATACCGCCTCACTTTCCTTCTCTTTTTTACGATTTTTCTTTCTCCTCTTCATCGTCCAGTTCCCCATCAAATTTCAAAATATCTCCCACATCACATTCCAGATAATAACAGATTTTATTAATGGTCTCAAAACGGACCCCTTTTGCTTTCCCGCTGCGCAGTATGGACAGATTCGCTTCCGTAATGGGAATCAGCCGGCACAGTTCTTTGGAAGTCATTCCTCTTTTCTTCAAAACCTCGTCCAGATGTACTTTGATTGCCATGTTTCACCTCAAAAAACATTGATATCAAATGAACAGATCATGATCTTTCTTCAGATCCCGTCCGCTGCTCAGGCTTCTGGCGATCAGTGTCAGAATCAGCGAAAACCCGATATAACCCAGCGGAATCCCTGCTGTGAAAGAACTGTCGCTGCTCCCTGACTGAAACATCAGATTCAGCACATTGCAGCAGACCAGAAAGCTCAGATTCACCACCAGCGAAATCCCGCAGACTACGGCCAGCACCTCCGCATTCTGTAC
>JALFLM010000010.1 GCA_022774705.1 Lachnospiraceae bacterium
CCATTACGGAGTAAACCGCCAGCCTAATGGAGATAGACGTTCCTTTGGCGGCGGAGAGAGACGACAGGACGGAGGAAACCGCCAGAAGAATGGAGAGAGACGTTCCTTCGGCAATGGAGAGAGACGTCAGGACGGAGGAAACCGCCAGAACAATGGAGAGAGACGTTCCTTCGGCAATGGAGAGAGACGTCAGGACGGCGAGAGAAAATCTTTTGGCGGCAATGACAGACGCCAGGATGGAGGAAATCGTCAGAACGGTGACAGAAGGAATTCCGGCGGCCGTACGGAAGGCGGAAGAAGCTTCGGCGGCGACCGCAGAGGCGGCAGCCAGGGCGGCGGCCAGGGCGGCGGCATGATCCGTCAGGATTCCTATGTAAAGCCGTCTCAGGCTTCCGGCAAGCAGAATAAAAAGCAGGATAACCGTTCCAAAGACAGATACAGCAAAAAGGAGCGCGAAGACAATCTGAAGAAGCTGGAGAAATCCAATCTTAAGAAACCGGTTAAGCAGGCGGTTAAACAGGAAGAGGAGATCAAGACCCTGATCCTTCCCGAAAGCATTACCATTAAGGAACTGGCTGAAAAGATGAAGATGCAGCCTTCTGCAATTGTTAAGAAACTGTTCATGGCAGGTCAGATGGTAACCATCAATCAGGAAGTTGATTACGATACGGCAGAAAGCATCGCACTTGATTTTGATTATCTGTGCGAAAAAGAGGTAAAGGTAGATGTTCTGGAGGAACTGCTGAAAGATGTGGAAGATCCGGAAGATGCCCTTGTGGAAAGACCTCCCGTTGTCTGCGTCATGGGTCATGTTGACCACGGTAAAACATCTCTGCTGGATGCGATCCGTAAAACCAATGTTATATCCAGAGAGGCAGGCGGTATCACACAGCATATCGGTGCCTATATGGTAGAATGCAACGGCCAGAAGATCACATTCCTGGATACACCCGGCCATGAGGCATTTACTGCCATGCGTCTGCGCGGTGCAAAATCCACAGACATCGCTGTTCTGGTGGTTGCAGCCGATGACGGTGTTATGCCTCAGACTGTGGAAGCAATCAGCCATGCCAAGGCAGCCGGTGTGGAAATCATCGTTGCCGTGAATAAAATCGATAAGCCCAGCGCCAATGTGGAACGGGTAAAACAGGAGCTGACCGAATACGAACTGATTCCGGAAGACTGGGGCGGTTCCACCATCTTTGTACCGGTATCCGCACATACAGGAGAAGGTATCGATGAACTGCTGGAGATGATTCTGCTGACAGCAGAAGTCAAGGAACTGAAGGCAAATCCCAACCGCAACGCAAGAGGTCTCGTAATCGAAGCCATGCTGGATAAGGGACGAGGTCCCGTGGCAACGATTCTTGTTCAGAAAGGTACACTCCATGTGGGTGATTCCATTGCAGTCGGTTCCTGCTACGGTAAAGTAAGAGCCATGCTGGATGAGAATGACAGACGTGTGAAGGAAGCCGGTCCTTCCAAGCCGGTAGCGGTACTGGGTCTCAATGATGTTCCCGGCGCCGGTGAGATTTTCGTTGTAACGGACAATGAAAAGGATGCAAGAAGCTTTGCGGAAACATTTATTTCCGAAAGCAGAGAAAAGATGATTGAAGAGACCAAGGGCAAGATGTCTCTGGATGACCTGTTCTCACAGATTCAGGCAGGCAGCCTGAAGGAACTGGATCTGATCATCAAGGCCGATGTACAGGGCTCTGTGGAAGCTGTTAAGCAGAGTATGCTGAAGCTGTCCAACGATGAAGTAATCGTTAAGGTGATCCATGGCGGTGTTGGTGCCATCAATGAATCCGATGTTAATCTGGCTTCTGCTTCCAATGCGATCATTATTGGTTTCAACGTACGTCCTGACGCAACAGCAAGAGCAATCGCCGAGCGGGAAAAAGTTGATGTTCGTCTGTACCGCGTTATTTACCAGGCAATTGCTGACGTGGAAGCAGCCATGAAGGGTATGCTGGATCCTGTTTTCGAAGAAAAGATAATCGGTCATGGTGTGATCCGCCAGACATTCAAGGCTTCCGGCGTAGGTATGATCGCCGGTACGTATATAACGGACGGTAAATTTATCAGAGGCTGCAAATGTCGTGTCATGAGAGGTACAGACCTGCTCTTCGACGGTGATATGGCTTCCCTGAAGCGTTTTAAGGACGATGTGAAGGAAGTGGCAGCCGGTTATGAATGTGGTATTGTTCTGGAAGGCCACAATGATATCCGGGAAGAGGATACCATCGAAGCATATCAGATGGTTGAAGTTCCCAGATAGTCCGCCTCCGGGTTTATTCCGGGGACAGACAGAATACAGGTTGTAATAAACAGGGCTGATCGGAACCAATTCATGATCAGCCTTTTTATCTCGGTTTATAAGGAGAATATTTTGAGAAAAAACAGTATTAAAAACATCCGGATCAATGAGGAAGTAAAAAAGGAATTAAGCAATATTATCCGCAATGAATTAAAAGATCCCAGAATTCACATGATGACTTCCGTGGTTTCGGTGGAGGTTGCACCGGATCTGAAGACATGCAAGGCATACATCAGTGTTCTGGGCAGCGAGCAGGAGGCAAAAGATACACTGGCCGGTCTGAAGAATGCTTCCGGTTATATCAAAACAAAGCTCGCCAGAAGTATTAACCTGCGTAATACACCGGAGATTATCTTCAGGCTTGATCAGTCCATTGAGCACGGTATTCATATTGCACATATTCTGGACGAACTGCATGCAGGCGAAAGAGCGGAAAATACAGATGGGGAAGAAGTCGATACGGAAGAAGTCGATGTGGAAGAAGAGGAATAAGCCTATGACAGAGCAAAAAGGAATGACTGAAACCTGTGAAGGGCAGGAAAAACAGAGAATCGAGGACATGATTCCCGGGGATGTGAGAACCGTGATCATTCTCGGCCACATCAGGCCGGATGGTGATTGTGTGGGAAGCTGTATGGGACTGTACCAATATCTGAAGGACAATATTCCCTGTCTGGAAGTGGAGATCTGTCTCCAGAAGTTTTCCGATTCATTCTGCTGTCTGTGCGGGGCGGATCGTATTCAGCTGATGGATACCATGGATCTGAGCCGTATTTTTGATCTGTGTATTACATGTGATGCCAGCGACCGGCTCCGTCTGGGAGAGGCCGCAGCACTGTTCGATCATGCACGGCATACAATCTGTATCGATCACCATATCACCAATCAGGGGTTTGCTGAGATTAATTATATTAAAGGCGGCCTGAGTTCCTGCTCGGAAGCGCTGGGACAGCTTTTGGACATGGAAAAAATCAGCATGGAATGCGCAAAATGCCTGTATCTGGGCGTCGTTCATGATACGGGAGTGTTCAAATTCAACAGCACCACCTTCGAGACCATGTGTTATGCAGGCCGGCTTATGGAAAAGGGTTTTGATTATACCGCAATTATTGACAGGACCTATTACGGAAGAACGAAAAGTCAGACTCTTGTCTGCGGAAAAGCCATGAGTACCATGAAGACAGCCGACCATGACCGAATCGCCTACACGGTGGTTACGCTGGAGGATATGGAAACATACGGAGCCGATCTCAGGGATATGAATGGAATTGTAGACCAGCTGAGAGTTGTAAACGGTGTTGAGGTGGCTGTTTTTGTTTATGAGATGGAGCCCGGCTGCTATAAAGTCAGCCTGCGGTCCAATCATCAGGCGGATGTCAGCACAATTGCTTCAGCTCATGGAGGAGGAGGCCATGTACAGGCAGCCGGTTTTGACTGCAGGATGGAATATGACAGCCTGCTGAATATGCTCCTGGAGGAAATCAGTGCAGTACTGCCTGCGCTGTAAGGAGTTCTTCATGGATGGATTGATTAATATTTACAAGGAAAAGGGATTTACCTCTCATGATGTGGTGGCTAAAATGAGAGGAATCCTTCATATGAAAAAAATCGGACATACGGGAACGCTGGATCCCGATGCGACGGGGGTTCTTCCGGTGTGCATCGGGAAAGGAACCCGTCTGTGCAGTCTGCTGGAAAACCATGACAAGACATATCAGGCGGTTCTGCTGCTGGGGCTGGAGACGGATACACAGGATATTTCCGGGCAGGTTCTGCAGCAGAAGCAGGTTTCTGTTACTGAAGAGCAGGTGAAGCAGGCTGCTGCTGCATTTCGCGGAAAGATCATGCAGGTTCCGCCCATGTATTCTGCACTGAAGGTGAACGGGAAAAAGCTGTACGAGTATGCCAGGGAAGGGAAAACCGTCGAACGGGCACCGCGCCCGGTGGAGATCTATGAACTGTCAATTGATCGGATCGAGCTTCCACGGGTAACTATGACCGTCAGCTGCTCCAAAGGTACCTATATCAGAACACTGTGCCACGATATGGGACAGGTTCTGGGCTGCGGCGGCTGTATGGAATCACTGGTCCGTACCAGAGTCGGAAACTTTTATCTGGAGGAAGCCATCACCCTGCAGGAACTGGAACAGAAAAGAGACCGGGACGAACTGGATTCCTGCATCGTAACGGTGGAGGATATTTTCCGTGATCTGCCCTCTGTCAGTACGGGAGAACCTTTTGATGTACTGGTTCACAACGGCAATCGGATCCGGAGTCATATGCTTGACAGGATTCCTTCCGGAATGCAGATCCGCGTGTATGACAGCAGCGGAACATTTATCGGTTTGTATGAGGCGGATCCGGTCAGAAAAGATTACAAACCTCTGAAAATGTTTTTGTAGTGGAGGACGATAAAGTGGAATACGTAACAGATGTGATGTCTGCCGCAGTTCAGGGGAGATCCATCGTAACGCTGGGAAAGTTCGATGGCCTTCACCGGGGGCATCAGAGGCTTTTTCAGAAGCTGAAGCTGATGAAGCAGGAAAGCGGCTGTACAACTGTAGCATTTACATTCAGTACGGAACTTCTCCTGTGGAAGTTCGGAGATAATTTCAAATGTATCCTGGAAAGAGAAGAACGGAGACATCTGCTGGAAGGGATGGGCGTGGATATGATGATCGAATGCCCCTTTACGGAAGAAATCAGAAATATGGAGGCGGAGGATTTTGTGAGAAGAATCCTGCTGGAACGGCTTCATGCCTGCTGTATCGTAATCGGCAGGGACTTTCGTTTCGGTCATAACCGTACCGGAGATTACCGGCTGCTGGAGCAGCTTTCCGGTGAATGCGGCTTTGAACTGCAGATGATCGAGGAAGTCTACGACGAGGACATCCGTGTCAGCAGCAGTGCCATCCGGACCGCTATTGCCGAAGGGCGGATGGAGGATGCCAACCGGATGCTGGGATATCCGTTTTCTGTGGAAGGATTGATCCTGACCGGTCAGCAGCTGGGAAGAACGATTGATATGCCAACGATCAATCTGGTGCCGTCGGCCGGCAAGCTGCTTCCGCCTTTCGGCGTCTATACTTCGGTAACTCAGATGGAAGGACACTGCTATCAGGGAGTTACCAACATCGGAAAGAAACCGACAGTGGGTGAGTTTGCCGTGGGCGTGGAAACGCATCTGCTCCATACTTCTGGTGATTTTTATGGAAAATTTGCCCGGGTCAGCCTGCTTCATTTTCAGAGACCGGAGCAGAAATTTCCTTCTGTCGATGCCTTAAAGGAACAAATGCACAAAGATGCGAAAAATGCAGAAGAATATCTGTCAAAATTCCATACTTGACATGGACTATTCATATGATATAATGTAAACGTAATAAATGTAACAGAAATTTAATATTTTATATATGCATTACGCGATTGGGGATTATCATATGAATAGGAATGTCAAAAGGAGAGTTAATAAATTTGCATCTGTATTGCTGCTGAGTTCCATGGTCTGTGCAGGTCATGGGGCAGTTACGGCACATGCTGCAGATCATGACACCATGGTTGCCGGTGTAAGAACCGTGGCATCTTCCGGCAATATGATTTCTGATAGAAAAGTCAGCCTGAACGAGGCACATGGCGTTGCAGGTATGGCGATCAACCTCGACGGCTATTATGAAGCGATGGTATCCGATGAGGTATCCGGCAAGCTGGAACTGGAAGTGAAGACTATTGTTGATGAAAAGGCTTCCGTCCTGAAGGATTACAAAAAGCTGGGTATTGCGGATGTAAAGAGCAGCAATTATCTGAATATAAGAAAGAAACCGTCTACGGACGGAGAAGTCTGCGGTAAGATGACACAGTACACTGCCTGCGATATCATAAAAAAAGACGGAGACTGGTATAAGATTAAATCCGGTTCCGTAACCGGTTATGTTTATGCCGAATATATCATTACCGGTGAAAAAGCCCAGGAGATCGCCCTGAAACAGGCGGAGAAGATGGCGGTGGTGACCACGGACAGCAACCTGAACGTGAGAAAGAAGCCTTCCACGGACAGCAGCATTATCACAAAGATCAGCACAGAAGAACGCTATGAAGTTCAGTCCGTCAAGGACGACTGGGTGAAGATATCACTGGACGGTCTGACCGATGAAGACGGTGATGAACTTGATTCCACAGGCTACATTTCCGCTGACTACTGTGAAGTGAAGTATGCACTGAAATCAGCTGTAAAATACACTCCTCTGGAAGAAGGCGGCGGCACCAACGGCAGTACAGCATATTCTTCCACAAGAGCAGGCCTGTGCAATTATGCATGTCAGTTTGTGGGCAACCCTTATGTATGGGGCGGTACCAGCCTGACAAACGGTGCTGATTGTTCCGGATTTGTCCTGTCCGTATTTGCAAAGTACGGCGTATATCTGCCGCACTCATCCAGCGCACAGTCCTACTGTGGAACCAGAGTTTCATCTTCCCAGATGAGGCCCGGTGATCTGGTATTCTACGGAAGCGGCGGTATCAACCACGTTGCAATCTATATCGGCGACGGTATGATCGTACACGCAGCCAACACAAGACGCGGTATCGTTATCAACAGCTGGAATTACATGACTCCTGTAAAAATTGTCAATGTACTGGGCAATTAAGCAGGAGAGAAACAGCAGGATAAGGGAACGGGTACATAACTCAATCAATTCAATGTAAATATATGAGCAGTATGTCCGGTGGGTGAAACCGCCGGGGGTACTGCTTTTTTGATGAGTGTTTGTGTCCTGATTGAACAAAAAACATTTGTATGGTATGATATTTCAGACTGGAAGTATATATTTGAAGAAGTGTATATTTGGATGAGATAAGAATGATACGAGGTGAGTCAATGTCATTACAGTTGATTACCGGTTCCCCGGGAAGTGGTAAAACTTCCTGGGTGAACCGGTATGTGATTGAGGAGTCGTTAGCGCATCCGGAGCAAAATTACATGATTCTGGTTCCGGAGCAGTTTACCATGGAGACACAGCGGGAGATTGTGCAGCTGCACCCCCGCAGAGGAACCATGAATATTGATGTATTGAGCTTTGTACGTCTGGCGCATAAGGTTTTTGCGGAGATGGGCTGCCAGGATTATGTGGTGCTTGATGATATGGGTAAATGTGTCATTCTGCAGAAGGCGGCGTTAAAGCAGGCCGATTCGCTGAAGGTGTTCGGGCGGAATCTGAAGCGCAGGGGATTTATCAGCGAGCTGAAATCCATGCTTTCGGAGCTGTATCAGTACGGGATTACGCCGGAACGGCTGGAGTCTGCCAGAGCAGGACTTTCCGACCGGTCCATACTGTCCGGAAAGCTGCAGGATATGATTACGGTGTACCGGGCTTTTGCCGGGGAACTGGAGGAAGGGACGATTACCGCAGAGGAGATTCTTCCTGTGATGTGCCGTTATCTCCCTGATTCGGAGCTGATCCGTGATGCGGTCATTGTTCTTGACGGTTTTACCGGCTTTACGCCGGTGCAGTATCAGGTCATTTCTCTGCTTCTCCAGTACAGCGGGAAGGTGATGGTAACCGTAACAGTGGATCCTGTGATCGATTATCGGAAAGAAACGCTTTCTCATGATCTGTTTTATCTGAGCTGTCATACGGTGGGACGGCTTCTGGAACTGGCAGAGGAGCTGGACATACCATGTGAGCCGGATCTTTGTATTCTGAGGTCGGAAAATGAGCGTAAACTGATGGAAAAACGGGCTGCCGGGAGAAATAGAGAGAAAACTGTTGATAATAAAACGGGAGGAAAGCAGACTGCCGGAGGAAGTCAGACAGCTCCCCGGCTGATCGTGCCGGAGCGCAGCCGTTTTTCTGATACCCCGGAGCTGGCTTTTCTGGAAGAACATGTGCTTCGTTTTGGCAGGGAACGGTATGAGAGAAAAAGTAACGGCCCTGCCGGCTGTTCCCTTCATCTAAGCGTGTGCAAGTCTCCGTCGGATGAGGTTCGTTCCATCTGCAGCCGGATTTACGATCTGGTGATGAATCAGGGATACCGTTACCGGGAGATTGCGGTGATCACCGGCAATCCCGAGGCATATGGTCCGCTGTTTAAGCAGGAACTGGAGCAGTGCGGCATTCCGTTTTTCATGGATCAGAAGAACAGCCTGATGAATAATCCGCTGGTGGAATATATCCGCAGTCTGTTTGAAATCATGGTGAAGGATTTTTCTTATGAGAGCGTGTTTCGTTTCCTGAAATGCGGTCTGGGAAGCTGCAGCCGGGAAGACCGGGACTATCTGGAAAATTATGTAATTGCCACCGGCGTTCGCGGCAGGAAGCGCTGGAGTGAAGACTGGGAACGGCAGAGACGCTCCGGAGCCTACACGGATTTTGAACGGCTCAACCGGATCCGCAGACGGGCAGCCTGTCCGCTGCTTGATCTGCGCGAGGCCTGGTCGGATAAAAAGATGAATGTCCGCAGCCGCATTGAGGTGCTGGTTCGTTTTCTGCAGGAGCAGAAGATTGAGGAACAGATGATGGAGAAATGCAGTATGTTCCGTCAACAGGGCCTGCTGCTTCTGGCAAAGGAGTACGAGCAGGCATATGATCTGATCATGACTCTGCTGAATGAGATTGAGGCACTGATGGGGCAGGAAATTCTGAGCCTGCAGGATTTTTCCGCCTGCTTTGACAGTGGTCTGGAAGAAATCCGGGTGGGGCTGATTCCGGCCTGCACGGACCGGCTGCTGGTGGGAGACATGGAGCGTACCAGATTGTCGGGTGTGAAGGTCCTGTTCTTTACGGGTGTTAATGAGGGGCAGGTGCCGAAAAACAGTACCGGCGGCGGGATTTTTACAGATTATGATAAGGAACAGCTGCTCTCCCTGAATATTGAGCTGTCTCCTACCGGCCGCATGGCTGGTTTTATGGATCGGTTTTATCTGTATCTGGCTCTGACGCGTCCTTCAGACCGGCTGTACATTTCCTATGTAAAAAATGACGGAGACGGAAAGGCCATGCGCCCGGCTTCATGCATCGCAGAGCTGCTTTCCCTGTATCCGGGGCTTGCGGTTTCAGATGAAGAGGTTGGAAGGAAGGAGCAGATGTCTTGTTTTCTGAGTCCTGCCGGGGTCTGGCGGTATCTGGTTCAGGGATTTTCCGATCCTGAGCATTCCATGAAAAATCCGGTATGGATGCAGGTATACTGTTATTATTTTCAGCACAGCAGAGAGCAGGTAGAGCAGCTTCTTCGTGCCATGGGCGACGGCTACGAGGAGGAATCTCTGACATCGGAGCTGGCGGTGAAGCTGTACGGGCAGGCACTGCAGGCCAGCGTCAGCCGGCTGGAGCAGCAGGCAGCCTGCGCCTTTTCCCATTTCCTGCGTTACGGGCTGAAACTGGGTGAGCGGGAGATATTTTCCTTTGAAACGGCGGATATGGGTAATCTGTTCCACTCTGCTCTGGAAAAATATTTTCGTAAAGTCAGGGAAGAAAAGCTGGATATTACGGCTGTGGAGGAATCGAAGCGAAAGGAACTGGTCCGAACCTGCGTGGCAGATGCAGCCAGAGAACTGGGCGGCGATGTTCTGGGGGATACCGCCCGCAGCCGCTGGCTGGCCGGCAGGCTGGAGCGGATTACAGACCGGACAGTCTGGGCTCTGGGTGAGCAGCTGAAGGAGGGTGGTTATGAGACTGATGGCTGTGAAGTAGTGTTTGAGCCGGATAATACAGAGGCATTCACCATTTTGCTGACCACTGACCTGAAAATGATGCTGCGGGGCCGGATCGACCGCATCGATACCCGACAGGAGGAGGACAGGCTGTATGTCCGCATTGTGGATTACAAGTCAGGCAGCCGTACCTTTGATCTGGTATCGGTGTACTACGGCCTGCAGATTCAGCTGGTTTTCTATATGGAAGCTGCTCAGGAGAATCTGAAAAAGCGCAGTCGTCAGCTTTCCGTCCTGCCCGGCGGCGTGCTGTACTACAACATCGGTGATCCCATTGTGGATCGGACGCCGGGGATGGGAGAAGGCGATATCCAGGAAGCCATTCTGAAAAAGCTTCAGATGAACGGCCTGGTGACCCGGTCATCTCTGGAGGAAGCAGAACGGGAGGCTTCAGACAGGAAAAAGGGCAGTAAAGTATCGGTTGTCAGTGATCTTCAGTTTTCTTCTCTGCAGAAATATATCCACAATACAGTCAGGGAGCTGGGACAGGAGATCATGGAAGGACACATTGCAGTGAACCCTTATGTGAAAGGACAGACATCCGCCTGTACCTGGTGCAGTTACCAGAGCATCTGTGGTTTTGACCGGAAGCGCCGGGGCTACGGCTACCGGAATCTGGATTCCATGCCGAAGGAAGAAATCTGGAAGCGGATCATGGAAGACGCGGAGGATGAAGAAACGGAGGACGAAGAAAATATTCCGGAAAAGGAGGAACCCGAGAATGGCGAATAAATGGACTCCTCAGCAGGAGCAGGCCATAAACCTGCATAATCGAAATCTGCTGGTTTCTGCAGCTGCGGGCAGCGGCAAGACTGCGGTTCTGGTGGAACGGATCATCTGCATGATTACAGAAGAACCGGGGGTTGATGTGGACCGTCTGCTGGTATTAACCTTTACCAGAGCCGCGGCCATGGAGATGAAAGAAAGAATTGCGGCACGGATCAACCGGATGCTGATTGTGGAGCCGGATAATGCACGGCTGAAAAAGCAGGCGGCACTGCTGCCCCATGCCAGTATTACTACCATTGACAGCTTCTGCCTCCGGGTTGTGCGTGATTATTTCGGAGAGCTGGATCTGGATCCTGACTTCCGGGTGGGCGATGAGGGGGAGCTGACTCTCCTGCAGGCAGACTGTATGAATGAGCTTCTTGAGCGTTATTATGAAGAAGCAGATCCTGATTTTCTGGACTTTGCGGAAGGATACGGCGGAGGCAAGGGGGATTATCAGCTGGAGGAATATATCAGGAAGGTATACCGTTTTGCTCAGTCCTGTCCGTATCCGGAGGACTGGATAAAGGAGGCCGGTGCCGCTTTTCGCGTTGATTCCATGAAAAAACTGGAAAAGCAGCCTTTCATGGTTTATTTGAAAAAATTTTATCACAATCTGTTTCAGGAACTGGAAAAGCAGGCCGAAACGCTTCTGGATATCTGTCTGGAACCGGACGGTCCCTGGGCCTATGAGGATATGATGCGCAGCGATCTGCAGCAGATCAGGACTTTTCTGAAAGCGGAGTCTGTTCAGGAGATGTGCCGTTTTGCTTCCGGGGTGAAATTTGTCCGGAAGACAACGAAAAAGCAGAAGGAAGCCGATGAGAGAAAGAAGGCAGTTGTATCTGCGGGGCGGGATGAACTGAAGGATCAGGTGAAAAAGGTGGCGGGCGAACTGTCCGGTTTTGATCCGGAGATGATTCTTCCTGCCATGCAGGGGGTCCGAAAGCCAATGGAGGTGCTTCTTAAGCTGGCATCAGATTTCGGTATGTTGTATCAGGAGGCAAAAGCGGAGAAAAATATTCTGGATTTCAACGATCTGGAGCACCTGGCACTTTCTGTTCTGGTGAAAAAGGGAGAAGGGCGAACCGATGCCGCCAGAGAGCTTCAGCAGCAGTTTTATGAAATCCTGATTGATGAATATCAGGACAGCAATTACCTGCAGGATATGATTCTGGAAAGCATTTCCGGAAAAGAAGACGGTCATCCCAATATGTTTATGGTAGGAGATGTGAAGCAGAGCATTTACCGTTTCCGTATGGCAAGGCCGGAGATTTTCATGGATAAATACGAGCATTATTCCAGAGAAGACAGTCTTTATCAGAAAATCGATCTTCAGAAAAATTTCCGCAGCCGTCCGCAGGTCCTTACAGGGATCAATCGTATCTTTGAGCAGATCATGACCCGTTCCCTGGGGAATATTGAATATGATGAGGCGGCAGCTCTGTATCCCGGCGCGCAGTATCCCGAGATGCAGAATGCCGAAGTACAGAATGCCGAAGTACAGAGTGCCGAAGTACAGAATGCCGAAGTACAGAGTGCCAAAGTACAGAGTGCCGGACTGCAGAGCACCGGAGGGCAGATATCCATAACGAACATAAAAGAAGGCGCCGGATATGTGACCGATGAGCAGCATAAGGCATTGAAACTGGTGCTCATCGATCTGGACAAACAGGAGACAGCCGCTTATCTGGAGGAAAATCAGCTGGATGGCGGTCCTGATGGTGCGGCTGCCGAGGCTCATGCTGCAGCTGCGCAGATTCGCAGGCTCACTGACCCGGAAAAGGGCCAGCTGGTACTTGATAAGGAAACGGGCGGATACCGCAGGGCTTCCTGCCGGGATATTGTGATTCTGCTGCGAAGTCTGACAGGGCAGGTGGAAACCTGGCTGGATGTGCTGACAGCGGAAGGGATTCCGGCCTGTGCGCCGGCGGAGGGATATTTTGACACACTGGAAGTCCGGGTGGTTCTGTCCCTGCTTCAGATTATCGACAATCCGATGCAGGATATTCCGCTGGCTGCGGTTATGAAATCACCGCTGGGCGATTTCGGTTCAGACGAACTGGCGGAAATTGTTTCTTTCTATAAAAAAGCCGGAAATACGGCTGATCCGGGTTTGTATCCGGCGCTGCTGTATTTTATGGAAGAGCAGCCGGATTCTTTTCTGACAGAAAAACTGATAAAATTTTCTCACAAACTGGAGGGATACAGGGACAGAGCAGGCTATATGCGGGTTTATGAACTGATTCAGTATATTTATCAGGAAACAGGGTACTATGATTACGTCAGTGCCATGCCTGCCGGGGTTGTTCGCCGGATGAATCTTGATATGCTGGTGGAGAAGGCAGTTGCCTATGAAAAAACCAGTTATCACGGACTGTTTCATTTTGTGCGATATATGGAGCATCTGAAAAAATATCAGGTGGATTTTGAACAGGGACAGGCTTTCGGGGAACAGGATGACATTGTCCGTATCTATTCCATCCACAAAAGCAAGGGTCTGGAATATCCCATTGTGATACTGGGGGGTCTGGCGCGGAAATTCAACCAGATCGACAGCCGCTCGGCAGTGATGCTGCACCCGGAGCTGGGAATTGCAGCCGATTATATCGATGTGAAGCAGCGGTGCCGGATTCCCACCGTGGCATCGGTGGCCATCGCCAGACGCCTGAAGATGGACACCCTTGGAGAAGAACTCCGGATTCTGTACGTTGCTATGACCCGGGCAAGGGAAACGCTGATCATGACAGCGGCGGATCCATGGCTGAAAAAGCATCTGGAGCAGCATGAACATGGAAGAAGCGGTGATGGATCGGATGAAACATATCTGTCATTTTACAGGCTGTCGTCTGCTGGAAGCTATCTTGACTGGATCCTGATGGCTGCCGGAGACCGTCTGGAGCAGTGGATGGAGGTGGAATACTGCGGTGTACGGGATGTATTTACCACAGCAGCGGTGAAACAGACGGAACATATCGGCCGTATCAGTGAACTGCTGCATCCTGAAAAGGTATACGACCGGGATACTCTGGAATTACTGAAAGGTATGGCACGGCAGAAATATCCGTTTGAAGAAGCAACCGGAATTCAGAGCAAGTTTTCCGTCTCCGAACTGAAACGGATTTCTGCAGAGACGAGAGAAGAGCGGGAAGAAGAAAGCAGTATTCTGCTTCCGGAGCTTTTTTCGGTACCTGCTTTTATGGAAGAGGAGGATGCATCAGGCGGGAAAGGAGCGGACAGGGGTACAGCTTACCACAGGGTTCTGGAGCTGCTGGCACCGGACAGAACACAGCATACCGATGTGATTCGTCAGGAAATGGAAGAAATGGCAGCCTCAGGCCGGATCAGACCGGAGGCTGCCGGGCAGGTGAATCCATGGAAATTGTATGGATTTTATCATTCGGATCTGGGAATCAGAGTAAAAAAAGCTTATAAAAACGGAAAACTGTACCGGGAACGCCAGTTTACTTTGTCGTTGCCGGCCAGCTGTATCAGCGATACATGGAGCAGTGACGAGCCGGTGCTGCTTCAGGGGATTATCGACGCTTATTTTGAAGAAGAGGAAAAACTGATTCTGCTGGATTATAAAACAGACGGAAAAGTCACGGAAGAGGAACTGAAAAAACGGTACGGAAGACAGTTTGAATTGTACCGGACCGCACTGGAGCAGATTACAGGAAAAACGGTTTCCGAAATGTATCTCTGGTCTTTTTCTCTGGAAAAGGCCGTGGAAATGTAAGTAAAACGGAAGCTTTTCAGAGCCGGCTTCAAAAAAACTGCCTTCAGCCATTATCCGCTGAAGGCAGTGATCAGGAT
>JALFLM010000028.1 GCA_022774705.1 Lachnospiraceae bacterium
GGAGAGCGTGCTGTTGACTCCACACCGTTGAATACACCGCAGGGGACAACCATTCTGTCTTCAATCCGTATAAACGGCCAGACTGCTTATACAACTTATCCGGGAGGAACAACTGCTGAAAAATTTGTAGAATACCTGAAAGACACATTAATTCCAACTTTGGATAAGGATTCAGTCATCGTAATGGACAATATGCGTTCCCATCATGCGAAGGATGTAAAAAAGGTTCTGGATGAGTCTGGTATAAAATATTTGTATCTTCCGCCTTATAGCCCGGATTTGAACCCGATTGAAAAACTATGGTCAAAAATGAAAGCATTTCTTCGCAAGGAAAAGGTGCGGGTAGTAAATGAACTTCCATCAGCCATTCAAAGGGCATTTTCTACCATTAGTATTTCTGATTGTGAAGGATGGTTTCATGCGTCCGGATATATGCATTAATTTATTGGATTGCTATAATTCAACTTATCCTTTAATATCAGCAGATTTTCGCTTTTTGCGCTGCTGATAACTGCAGGGGCATGAGTACTGACAATGAACTGTACTTTAGGAAAAATCTCCTGTAAATCCTGCAGGATTCTCTGCTGCCATGCAGGATGCAGATGGAGATCAACCTCATCTATCAGTATGATACCACCCGTTTCTTTTGTTACATCTCCCAGCAGCTGCGGGTTAAGGACAGCCATTCGATAAGCAATATCCGCAATCAGACTGATTGTACTTTTATAACCATCACTTAACTGATTAAGGGGAATACTGGTACGAAGTCCGTTTTCATCCGTATAATAAACATTCAGCTCTTTTGTATCCATGCTGTATTGAATTTTTACATCCTCACAGCCTGTAATCCGGGTATAGCAGTCTTCCATTGCGCGATACACAGCCTCCAGTTCAGGAATCGGACCCAGTCCCTGTTCCTGACGCTGATACTTCTGAACTGTTTTCTTTTCAAACCAGTTCATCATCAATTTGATATTCGCAGTTCCATCCAGACTGTCAATATAGCCGTTGGTTCGGGTATTCTTTTTAAATGTATCGTTTTTCTTTTCTCTGTGATAGTCCCACAGGCGTCCTGTGCCGTAATAAGCTATAACAGGAAGAATCAGTGCAGGATCTCCGGCTCTCAGCCTCTCCTGATATCCTTTTGCAATATCAGTCATATCCCTGGCATCTTTGATTGTAGTGCTTCCTCCTTCTCCTTTCAGGGAGCGTTTCCATTCGACAGAAGTTCCGTTCTCTACACCGACTGCAGCGATTTCCACCGGATACTGCGGCTGAACATCCGATGAATTGCCGAGAAGATATGCTTTCAGGCGCGCATCTCTTTTACTGATACTGAGACCGGAAAGTCCATCCATTGCTGTAAATAATGTCCCCATAGAAACAGCTGCACCTTCAAGAACAGAAGTTTTTCCGGCACCATTACTGCCGACAATAACGGATAATCTGTCATGAAAATCTATCGTAATTTCCTCAAAGCATCTGAAATTCCTCAGTTTTAACGTTCTCAAATACATACGGTAACCTCTCTCGATTTATTACAGGCAAAATGTTCATAAACATATAACACTATGATTTTTTGATTTCCTACCTTATAGTATAACACATACCCGCCTTTTTGTGCGCATAAAAATACACTTTTACATTCAGCGAAAAGGCCGTGCGGTCCCAAACCACAGCGGCCTTTTCAGTTTCAGTTATATTTTAATTTCAGGGACTGCACAATCCATAAAATATTGTCCATTCCGAACCACGCTTCGTGTAATCAGGCCGTTACTGCTACCTTATTTCTCTGAGCTTTGCCAGCCGCATCCGGCTTCACACCGGCATTAATCAAGCCGTTCACTTCTTCCGGTCTCCTGAATGTCGGTACCACATGCATCAATGCCTCTTTAACCATTTCATCATCACGTGTGCATGCTTTCTTCAGTATATCAAGCTTTTTGTTCAGCTGTTCCATGCTCAGCGGTTCATCCCGTTCAATGAAGATCAGGCTGTTCTCGGTTCTGTCCAGTTCTTCCGTTCTGACCAGCAGCTCTTCATACAGCTTTTCACCCGGTCTCAGACCGGTCTCGATGATTTCTATCCCTTCTGCTCCGCTGAGCTTGATCATATTCTCCGCAAGATCCAGTATTTTAACCGGCTTGCCCATGTCCAGCACAAACAGTTCACCATTGTTGGCCATGGCTCCTGACTGGAGCACCAGCTGGCTGGCTTCGGGGATTGTCATAAAGTAGCGCACGATGCGTTTGTCTGTTACGGTTACCGGTCCGCCGTTCATGATCTGTCGTTTAAACAGAGGAATCACGGAACCTGCCGAACCAAGTACATTGCCGAACCTTGTTGCGGAATATTTGACATTGCCCAGCGTACTGTAGGACATTGCAATCATCTCGCACATCCGTTTGGTGGCACCCATTACATTGGTGGGATTAACAGCCTTGTCTGTAGACACCATCATAAATCGTTCCGCTTTGAATTTCTCACAGCACTGAACCACATTCAGGGTTCCGAATACATTATTCTCCACTGCTTCAATGCAGTTATGCTCCATCAGGGGAACATGTTTATGGGCTGCGGCATTGATAACGATCTGGGGATGATACGTTTCAAATACTTTTTCCAGAGCTTTCCTGTTGGTGACCGATGCGATCTCAATCTTCAGATCAATTCCATCACCATAGGCCATCTTCAGATCCTGCTGCACATCGTAAGCGCCATTCTCGTAGATATCGAGAATAATGATCTGCCGGGGCGCCATTTTTGCAATCTGCCGGCACAGCTCCGAACCGATGGAACCGCCTCCTCCGGTGATCAGTATGACCTTGTCTCTGTAATAGGCGTTGGTCTTCTCATCCGTAACAACCAGCGGTTTCCGGAATAACAGTTCTTCCACATCAAATGCACGCAGCTGCCTCTTTTTCCCGGCATTCTGCATGGCGGGGAAATCATAGACCTTGACCTTGTATCCGGCTCCTGAATAATAACTGTAAAGTTTTTTCTTACCTGTCTCATCCATTCTGGGAACGGCGAATACCACTTCCTGAATCTCAAAGCGTTTCAGCTGTTCAGCGGTGGCATCATCCTCGGAAATAACCGGTATATTGTGTATGTTCCGTCCGATTTTTTCCTTTTTGATATCAATAAAGCATCTCGGTATGTAGGCAGACACCGGGTTGGACCACAGTTCTTCTGCCAGATTCACGCCTACACTTCCCGCACCGACGATGGCAATCTTGATCTTCTGAGAATCCACATCCGGTTCCGTACTCACTCTTCCTCCGGCAAATACTCTCAGCAGAAAGCGGAGAAACCTTCCCTGGTAATTATCCATGCTGCCGCACTTGTAGGCATACCGGTAAATCATCCTGATTGCCAGGGATCCCAGCAGATTCATGCAGCAGAAAGCAATCAGCTTCGCCAGCATGATATGCTGAACAGGCAGCAGTCTCTCCAGACAGCAGTAACACAGAAAAGCCACAAAATCCGTTAACAGAAGACGTATATAGCACTGTATACCGCCGTATCTCCAGATCTGGCTGTAAATCTTTCCCACATATCTGCATGTGAATATAGGAACAAATGCCAGCACACTCTGAACTATGACACCTGATAAATCAAGCGCACCGGAACCCTTGTATAAAACGAACAGCAGCACATCCACCAGCGCAAATATCACTATATCATAGGAAATCAATGACGCTTTGACTTCCAGCTGTTTCTTTCCCATAGAATGAATCTCCTCCGTAACTTTTATACTCTCTGCAGTTCTTTACAGCATAGAGCAGAGAAATATCAGAATAATTTAATCCATTTAAGCCTATTTTATTTATTGTACTATCCTTTTTTCTAATTTTCTACACAATTATTCACAAATTATTCACACCATTTTTGTGCTCATTTCCCAATGTTTTCTCTGCTGATAAAGAGTATATCAATTCAGAAGACAAATATAATTGTTTTTAGCGTAGTAAATACTGTGACGAGGCGTTGTATTGTCTGCAGCAGAACAGCTCATCCTCTTCGCATCTGCACTTTCAAAGCAGATAAAAGTCCGGGAATACCCGGTCTACTGACCGAATATCCCGGACCTTTATGAAGATAGATGGGTGACTGGAATTAAAGTGAAAATCAATTAAAAAGTGAAATCCAAAGTAACATTATTTCTGGTTTCTGTATAACTGCCGTTAATAATATAATGAGTTCCTTTCATGCGATAAACTCTACCTATTACACCCGAACAGGAAAATGACCCCTGATAAGCAGATTCATTCGTCCAATAACGATTATCCAGAGTAATAATATCATGCCAAATTCCAAGGGAACCTTTATACTGTAATTTAATATTTTTTAATCCGATTTTGTCAACAGAATGTGTATAAGACGTTGAATACATAGAGACTAATTTACTTCCAGATTTACATAATCTAATAACACCAACCATATTTGTTCGTACGTTCTCTCCAACATTATAGATTCCGTCTACGTATTCGTCAAAGTCATTAATATTGTCCCAATAATCACCACCCTCACTAAAACTTGTTGTTTCCACCTCTATGGATTCTTCATCACTTTCTGCAAAAGCTGTCAACCCCATACTACATACTAAAATAATCAGACAGATAACACATGTACTATTTTTTATTAATTTTTTCATAATTTTCCATTCCTCCTAATATAGATTTCATTACGTCTTCTTCAGAATCGCCTACATATACCAAATACCACCATCCATTATATTCAAACGCTACAAGATATTCATTATCTTCCATGATGAATACTTTGGCTTCGAGTTCATTAGCAATTTTTATTGGCTTCCCTTCTTCAATTTTCGTGCCAGTTAACCCAGCCAAATCATTTTCTGTTTTTTTATACATGGCAATGCTTATGATATCATCCGATAATTTATTACCATACTTCCACATATAACTGGCCGTATTTTCAGCCTCTGTAGATAATATTCTTCTTAATTCCACCCCTTCCGGCAGCCACGTACACACCAGAAAATCATCTCCGAATTCTTCTGCAAATTCTTCTACTGTAGTGAATATCCTGGTTTCATTCTCCTGAAAATCCTCCAGTTCCACTTCAGTACTTTCTCCGGGCAGGATTGCCATCTGATTCGTCCACAGATTCAGCACATGGAAGAGACTTTCATCCATAAAGGCATATGTAGTAATATCCGCCACCAGTACGATTGCCAGCATGGCTGCCACGGCCCGGGCAATCCGTCTGCCGGTTGTGTGCTGTTTTTTCTTTTTCTTTTCTGCTGTGAGCGTCCTGAACCGCTGTTCAAATGCTTCCCGGGCGCTTTCCAGTTCCTGTTCATCACTTCCTTCCTCCAGTTCGATCATTTTCACCAGTGTTTCCACCTTTTCAGGGGAGTATTCCGATACATCCTTTTCAAAGGTTTCGATATACAGTTGTTCCTTTACCGATCTCAGAAATTCTTTTTCATCTTGATTTTGTTTTTTACTCATCTCATTTCCTCATATTGTCTGATTATTTTTTGGATTGCTTCAGGATCAAGCGTATCTGGTGAATGGTATTTCTCCACTATGTTTTCGCCCCGCTCCCAGCTGCTGTATATCTCTTTCAGTATAAAGTAGCGGGCAGTCTGAAGGATCCAGCCCCTGACGTCTTTCGTCCTTCTGAATTTCCGGATATTCCTGTGAACAGCTTCAAAGGTTCTGTCTGCTACCTTTTCAGCCAGAGAGCGGTCATTGCATACATAATAGGCATAATGATAAACCAGACTGAAGTATTGCTTTATCCACTTCTGCATAAAAGCCCAATCATTTTTCATAGTTTTACTCCATTATCATTTGCGTTTTTTCTCCGGTATCAGTTCCGGAGAGTTTTGTATCAACCCTTTCCGCAACATAAATACCCCTTTAATTATATATCCCGAAAAAAGGCCAAAAGGTAACGCGTTTTTTTAAAGTGGTTAAAAAATATCTGTCAGATAATATCAGATTTAATCTAACCGGAGTTTTCCTTCATCATTTTCCCGTCATAACAAAACAAGCTGCCCGATTCACATCTCTGCCGGGCAGCTGCTTCTTAGCTTCAGATTCATCTGACGCTTTTCTCTTCATAATGGTAGGTATCTACCAGTTCTTTTATCCGGAGCCGGATATCGGGGCCGTCCTCACAGGCTGCGCGGATCAGTTTTTCCACTCCCGGAAGGAATGTGTCTTCATCCATCTCTATGGGGCGTCCGATGTGGATCAGTTTATTGGGCGTGTCCCGCATGCCTTCCTCATCCATCAGAAGCTCTTCATACAGCTTCTCGCCGGGACGCAGGCCTGTGATTCTGATTTCGATGTCTATGCCCGGCCTGAAGCCTGCAAGACGGATCATTTTCTCCGCCAGATCGTATATTCTCACCGGATCTCCCATATCCAGAACGAAGATTTCTCCGCCTCCGGCATAGGCACCTGCCTGCAGCACCAGTGCCACTGCTTCTGAGATCAGCATAAAGTAGCGGATTATGTCCGGGTGGGTGACCGTTACGGGGCCTCCTTCCCGGATCTGCTGGCGGAACTGCGGGATTACACTGCCGTTGCTGCCCAGTACATTGCCGAAACGTACCGCTGCGTATTCGGTTTCCGAACGCCGGTTGTATGTCTGAACGAGCATTTCACAGATTCTCTTGGTGGCCCCCATCACATTGGTGGGATTCACCGCTTTATCTGTTGATATCAGTACAAAACGCTTCACCTTCCATTCATCTGCAAGGCGTACCATATTGTAAGTTCCGCCCACATTGTTTTTTACGGCTTCATTGGGACTGTCTTCCATCAGCGGTACGTGCTTGTGCGCTGCTGCATGGAAGATAATGTCCGGGCGGCAGGTCTCAAAGATCTGATTCATACGGTGATAGTCCCGTACGGAAGCGATCTGAACCTGCAGATCCAGGTTCGGATACTTCCGCTTCAGCTCCTGCTGGATCGTAAATGCATTGTTTTCATAGATATCCACAATAACCAGACGCCTGATGGGATGTGCTGCCAGCTGACGGCACAGTTCACTGCCGATGGAACCGCCTCCTCCGGTTACCATAATTGTTTTATCCGTCACATAGTCAATGATGGATTCCGTATCCAGTTCTGCCGGTTCTCTTCCCAGCAGATCCTCGATCTCTACTCTTTTCAGTTTGGAAACACTTACATCGCCCCTGATGATCTGGTACAGGCCGGGTACCGTCATCAGTTCACAGCCGGTCTGCTGGCATATCTCCAGAATCTTCCTGACTTCGCTTCGATTTACCGACGGCATGGCAATGATGATCTGGTCAATTCCGTATTTTTTAGCCATTTCGCAGATCCTGCTCCGGTTTCCCACCACCGGTACGTTCTGGATATAACGGCCTTTTTTGTTGGGATCGTCGTCGATGACACAGCATACCTGACGGTTCAGAAAACCGCTGTTGCGGATTTCCTTGATCAGCATGATGCAGGCCTGTCCGCCGCCTACGATCATGATGCTTTTCGGTTTTGCAGACATCATGCTGTTGTCCGGATCATTCTCCATATGTTTCCGGCTGTAGAGACGTAGCAGCCGGTATCCCAGCCGGAAGACCATGGTCATCACTGCCATGATTCCATTGGACATCACATAATAGCTTCCCGGTACCGGCATATCCATAATATGCATGCCGGCATACTGTACAGCCGCCCCGATCATGCAGGCCCAGACAATATTCATGCATTCCCTGTAACCTGCATACTCCCACAGGCTCTGGTAGATGTGAAACAGGCCATATAAAATCAGGATCGTGATGGTCTGAAACGGTGAATATTTCAGAAAAGAAGTCAGAAATAAAGGATCGATCTCCTGGGAAATCATGTCGAAGCGAATTGCCAGCGCCAGATATCCGGAAACAAGTACACATATGATGTCCAGAAGCATCAGCAGAACCATGCGGCTCTGTCTGACAGGATTTTCGTATATCTTTTTAATTATATTCATGGCTTTTCCTTTCCCGGATTCCGGCTTTTAAACGGTTGATTCCGGCTTTCAGCAGGTTTTATCCGTATTTGCCTCGGCTTCCGTATTTACCGTAGCCATACTTTCCGTATTTACCATAGCCGTACTTTCCGTATTTACCGTAGTGTCCGTAGCGGCTGCCGTAACCGGTGCTGCCTTCTGCTGCATCATTCAGTATGGTCCCCAGTATCCGGCATCCGTTTTCCCCGATCTGTGAAAGCCCTTCAAGGATCAGATGGCGTCTTGCGCAGTCACACCGCACCACATAAATGCATCCGTCCGCATATTTTCCCAGAGCCATGGAGTCTCCCAACACCATTACAGGGGGTGTATCAACTATGACGTAGTCCGCATAGTCACGCACCTTGTCCAGAAAATCCTTCATGGCGGCACAGGAAAGCAGATCGGTGGATCTGCTGGTTGTTTCTCCCGCTGTGAGCACATAGAGGCCTGTATCCGGCAGCTCAGTGATGGCATCCTCCGCCGGGCATCTGCCCGTAAGCACTTCAGACAATCCATCTCTCTTTTCATCCATCTGCAGGATTCCCGCCACGGAGGGATTGCGCATATCTCCGTCCACAAGGAGGATCTTACGCCCCGACTCTGCAAGGGACATGGCCAGATTGACTGCCGTTGTTGTTTTTCCTTCTCCGGGAATCGTGCTGGTTACCAGTACAACTCTGCTGTCGTTTTTCTCCGCCTCCCGTTCAAATCTGGTTCGGACCGTGCGCAGGGACTCCCGGAATCCGAAGGGGACCCGGGGATTATCCATGGTCAGCTGATTTCTCCTGTGTTTTTTCCGCTTCTTGAATTTTACAGCAGGAAGCACACCCAGATTGACCGCATTCAGATACTGTTTCAGTTCCTCCCTGCTGGAAATGGTATGTATGGTCAATCCGTACAGGAGAATCGGTACCAGTACCGCCAGATAGACTTTTCCTGCAGATTTTACCGAATTTCTGATGATCGTAAGCTCGGAGGGTTTTGAATTGACCGGTTCTTCCGGAATTCCCATGTCCTTGAACAGGGTAAATTCCGTCGGTCCCACGATAAAACTCAGCGTATCGGGAAAAACCTCCAGAACCGCTTCAAGCAGCTCGTGGATTTCCTCCGGGCTGCTTCCGGTAACGGTAAATGTCAGCAGGTTGGTGCCGGAATCCACTTCCAGATCCACTGTCCCCGGCAGGTCCTCCCTCCCCAGCTTATTCTCAATGGCATCGGTCAGAACGCCGTTCTGCATGAGGTAGGGAAAAACTTCTGCCATCTGTTCGGCACTTAACATATCCTGATAGGAACCGTTTTCACCGGAGGCCATGCTCACATAGACCGTAGCCGAGGTTTTATACCAGGGCGTATAGCTCCTGTCCGCACACCGGTAACTCCATATCCCGGCTGCTGCTGCAAAGATCAGCGGTATCCACCAGCCTGCCCGGAATCCTTTCCATAAATCGGAAAAAAGCTGAAACAGATCGATTTTATCTTCTTCATTCCATGAATCTGTTTTGCGGGGGGATGTATTCACAGTATTGTTATCCATACGTTACTCCTCCTCCTTGCGCCCGGATGTTCTGCTGACACGTTCCGCAAAGAAGCCTTTGCCGGAAACCGTTTCACGGCAGCTGTCCGCGCTGTGTTTCTTCTCTTTTCCGCTGTCTGCAGAATCCTGTCCGCCCTCTGCCTTTTTGCCGTATCCGTATCCGCTTCCGTATCCGTATCTGCTGCCATATCCATAACCTCTTCCATATCCGTAACTGCTTCCATAACCGCTGTACCGCCCGTAACGGCTGCCTGCTGCGGCGGATATATCAATACCGGTGATCTGCTGAATCAGAAGAGGTATTGTATAAATATTGTTGAGCACACAGCCCAGAAGCTTTGCGCCACCTTCCTTCAGCTGATCGATGCAGTCATTCACAGCCTCGGTGGGAGCATGGTCAGGCGTGATGACCAGCAGGGAATAGTCCGCATAGCGGGTCAGGATCTCCGCATCCGCGACCATCTCGACAGGAGGCGTATCGATGATAATGTAGTCCATCCGGCTTTTCATCTGAACCATCAGATTTCTCATGCGTTCTCCTGTGAGAATCTCACTGGAATCGGCACAGTGGTTTTTATTGCAGATCATATAGATCCCGCTTGTTTCATCCCGTGTCAGGCAGTCTGCAATCGCTGCTTTTCCACGCAGATAGTCACTGAATTCTTCGTGATTTTCCTCTTCCAGCTCAAAGATTTTGTGCTGAGCCGGTTTTCTCAGATCCCCGTCCATCAGAAGCACCTTATCTGAAATACCGGCAAATGCCAGAGCCAGATTGGCGGCAACCGTGGACTTTCCTTCATTTTCCAGCATGCTGGTAATGAGAATCACTTTCCTGCCGCTGCGGGCACAGCGGGCTGCCAGCTTTTCTCTGAGCCGTCTGTAGCTTTCCACAAATCCGAAGCTTGCTACAGGTGAGCTGATCATCAGTGATTTTTTCTTTTTGAGTCTGCCCGGGCGAAGTGCCATGCGGAATGTCTTGTATTTGCGTTCATGGTATATAGCCGCATACAGCTTTGTATCCAGTTTTCTTTCCACGTCTTTTTCGTTTTTTACACTGTCGTAGTAATAGGACAGGATCAGGATCAGAGCCGCTGTGACTGCCATGGCCGCTGCTGCCCACTTCCGGCTCATGTCGGCTGCATCATAGCTGTTGTCCGGCTCTGACGGATAGACGGCAGGAACCAGTTCCTCCAGCACGTATCCCGGGTACATCATCTCCGAGATATCGGAGTAGTGCTGCAGAATCCCTTTAATGACCCTGTGCGATGTGGTCGGCTTATCGGAACGTACCGACAGGGATACCATGTTGCTGTCCGCAATAACCTCCGCATGGACTTCCACATTCAGTTTTTTCAGTCCCATGTCTTCCGACACTTCCTGAAGTATGTAATCATCTGTCAGAATATTGGTAAATCGCTCCGCATTGCCGGAATAGGTGCTGAAGCTGTCGCCGCTTCGGGCGGTTCCGGTTACGATGACAGTGGTGGAGGATGTGTACATGGGTTTGTATCCGATGCCGGCAATGTATTCAATACCGGGCACAGAGCCGATGCCGGGCACAGAGCCAATACCGGAAATGCAGGGCAGCGTATTGACCATCAGGCAGGCTGTGATTCCTGCCAGAAGGATAACCCACCAGTTTTTCAGCAGATCCTTCAGCAGTGTACAGCAGTCAAGATTGGCGAAAAATTCTTCTTCTCTGTCAGCCGGAGTCCGGGTCATTGTTTCATGTTCGTTCAAGGGGGGCCTCCTTACTCGTAAACGATTACGGACAGGGTGTCCCTTCCGATATATCTGTCCTGGGTAATGATCGTATAGGTTACCGTGTAGGCTCCCGGCTTTCCGGTGTCTGCCTCATTTTCAATATGTATGTCTTTGTAATTGAGTTCTTCGATTACTTTATCTTCGGCCTCTCTGTTTGACGGATCACCGAAAAGACCATTTACTTTTGTACCTTCCCCGGCAGATTTTCTGGCAGAATCTTTTTTAAATTTATATTCTGTGCTGCCAATGGTTACATTCTCCATATATCTCCAGGGATCGAATGTTTTTCCTTTTTTGATATAGACCACATAATCGCTCAGATTGACAGATGGCGTGCATGCCATGTCCTCCGGATCATAGATTTCCACCACCAGATCGATACCCGCCATATCGCCGGCCGAGTTGGATACCTGATACCCCAGCTTATAGCTTCCTGCCTCCGGCAGATCGGGGATATATCCATAGGTCAGCCGGATTCGTCCGGTCAGATTGCCGTCCAGCCTGTCCTCCACGCTCAGATACTGCAGAAGATCCAGCTCTTTCCCTGCCGGAAAACGAAGCTGAGTGCTGATGGAAAAACGGGGAGGCTCATAATCGCTGTAGGTCAGTTTCCTGACTGCCCGCCCCATATTGTTAAAGGAATCACAGACCACGTATGTGATCTCCCTGCTTCCGTCCGATAAAAACGGTCCGATCTTTTCCACCGCAATTTCATCGGTTATGTCGCCGTCTTTATCATCCAAGGCCGCGACCCCCTCCAGAAGTGCCGACTCGGGTTCTTCCGTACTGATTTCAATCGCATCGCTGTCACATGTAATAACAGGAGCTGTATCGTCCAGATTCTGCTCATAATAAAAGCGAAGTCCCGCATAACTGCCTGCAGAAATAATAAACAGAACCACCGCCAGTATTCTGATATATTTCATATATAATTCCTTTCCTTTTTCAGCCTACCGGCCACAGGATTTCTTTTCCTTCCAGTATCCTTTCCGGGTTGGCACGGGTGAGAAAATCGGCATAATCCTCTCCGTACTCCTGTGAAAGCATCAGGCGCACTTCGTCCATATACGTGGTGCGCCACTCCGAATGGTGGGCATCGCTGGCTACGCAGCTGACCATCCCTTCTTCGAGAAGACGGGCTCCGCAGTAATACGGGGCCCTGCCGAATCTTCCCAGCAGACTGCCTTTATTCACCTGTATCCCGCATCCCATCCAGATCCAGTAATCTACAATTCCCGGATCTTTCTGAACATACTCGTAGCGCTCGGGATGGGCTACAATGGGAACATAATCCATACGGCAGATATCCGCAAGAATATCCGTAGCATAGTAAGGGGCTCCGCCGAACGGAAATTCTATCAGCAGATATCTGGTATCATTGATCGTCATAAGACGTCCTTCCTTCAGAAGGTCGGGAACCAGAGGTGTTCCGAATACTTCCATCCCGGTATAGAGCTCCAGAGGAATCCCTTCTTCACTCACCTGTTTTCTGAACGCCTCCATCCTGAGACGCAGTACGTCATCGTCATTATAATTATCAAACATCTCCGGTATATTGCAGTGGGGAGTCATCACCAGACGGTTGACGCCGCTCCTTACCGCCTGTTCCGCCATTTCCAGAGAAATCTCCGGATCCGGTGATCCGTCATCCACCCCCGGAAGAATATGTGTATGTATATCTATCATTATAACTCATCAATCCTTTGTCACAGAAAAGGGAGTTGTAAATCCGTCTTACAACTCCCCGCCATACTTATCAGGCCCCTGTCAATCCCTGCTCAGATTATTCGGTAATACCTTTGGATTCCAGATACTCGATCATATCATTGACCGTTTCAATGTTCTCCAGTTCCTCTGCAGGTACTTCAATACCGTACTCCTCTTCCAGGTTCATAACCATCTCAAACAGATCGAGGGAATCTGCTCCCAGATCGTCCTTGAAAGATGTGTCTCCCTTTACGTCGGAGGCATCAACACCCAGCTGATCAACCAATAATTCTGTAATCTTCTCTAACATGATAAACTCCTTTTTATAATCTCTTGGATTCCTTTGGATTTCAAATCAAAGAATAAACCAGAATTCTCCTCTTGTCAATCATATTATTTCACAATCTCGCAGGCTGAAGCCCCCAGATATCCGATCAGCTGCTCGGGATTGACGATAATCTGTACACCTCTGGCGCCTCCGCTCAGGTAAATCTCATCAAACAGCAGTGCTGTCTCTTCGAAATATGTGGGATACTTCTTCTTCATCCCCACAGGGGAGCATCCGCCCCGGATATAACCGGTAAGTCCCAGCAGTTCCTTTACATGGACCATCTCGATCTTCTTATCCTTCGCTGCGGCTGCAGCTTTTTTCAGGTCCAGCTCCTCGTTGACGGGAATACAGAAAACCATGATTCCTTTCTTCTCGCCTCTGGCCACCAGGGTCTTGAAGCAGGTATCTGGATCGATCCCCAGCTGGGCCACCACATGATCCCCTCCCAGATGCTCTTCATCAAATTCATATTCCTGAGAGCGGTAGGGGATGCCCGCCTGCTCCAGGATACGCATTGCATTTGTCTTTACCATATCTGTAAGCCTTCTTTCATTTATCCCATATTATCTGATCTGCTTTTATAAAGCTCTGTATGTCGTTTATCCCACATTCTGCTGTGCCCTTGTTTTCAGCTTTTTGAGAAAATCAGGTACTTTTCCTTTTTCGATGAAAAACTCGGAAACCATCTCTTCACCGGTTTCAGCATCGGTCATATAGGCTGTTACAAAAAATCCCGGCTCCACATCCTTCAGTGTAAGGCTGATGTTGCTGTAGTAAGCAGATACCAGATAAGGTCTCAGTTCATCCATCTGCTTCTGATCCTCGGTCCACAGTGTGTTGTACTGTCCTGATGCGGAACTTGATTCATCCCATTCTGTAACACTGCCTTCTTCATTGCCGATCAGATAGCTGTCACCGTCCATCCCGCTGCCCTCTTCATAAAGAATCCGGGCCTTGTAGATGGTATCATATATGGATGTCTGCTCATAACCGTAGCCCTTCAGCAGTGTGAGAGTATGCTGGAAGGAAGGATATACGGGATAGGAATTGTAATAATCGTTCTGACTTCCGGTAAATTCCAGAAGCAGCACCGGTTCCTCGCTTCGCACTGTCTCCAGAGCCAGATCCTTCAGTTCCCTTTTATAGGTCCTGAGCAGGGTAATATACTGTGCATCATCCAGTGTCAGCTTCTTTTTGTTCTCGAAATAACTGTTATTGATCCATACGGTGCAGTTTTCCTCTCCCCTCGTGAGGACAGGATACAGAGCTTCCTTAAAGCGGTCCATGGCAAAGATCTCACTGCACTCCGCAAAATGATCCTTAACCGTAAGGCTGTAGGACCGGTACACGCATCTGCCGTTCTTAAGCCGGTAGCAGACCGCCATCGTCCCGTACGTTTCTTTACTTTTCCGATCCTGAATCGCCTGCTCCGCCATCCTGAGAACCGGCTGAACATTTTTCAGGTTCATCTGTGACAGCGCGGCACACTGTTCCCTGCTGGTATAGGTAGAACTGAACACCATGTTCTGGTTCATCAGTTTTTCATATTCTTCCTTTGTATAGTCTTTTATGTAGCTGCGGTAATATTCCAGCTCCGATATGGAGACTCCCACCGAATCCAGCTGATCTTCAGAGGGCAAATAAGTATCGTATCCGGTCAGATCGAAGCGGAACACACACATGAATACGACGGCAAAGGCGGTACAGATCACCATGGACAGCCTGTTGTGGAAAAATGCCCGGAAATCCATCTGCAGCACCATCTGCATGATACAGTGCATGATGATGCACCCGGCCACAACACCGAAATACAGCCAGAAATCTTTATTGCTGTAAGCCATTGACCGCAGTAAAAGCCCTGTCATCACGCCGACAATAGTAACTGTCAGAAAACTGATGACCGGTCCGGCCAGAGGATAGGCCAGACCGCAGCCCGTCTTTTCCGCAGGTCTTCCGAGAAACAGTACATATGCAGATAACGGCAGAAGAACCGTCATGGCTGCCAGAACCCCCATGGAGAAAATATCGTAATATCCTGTCATCTCATACCGTTCCAGCATGTCGATGCAGATGGTAACAGCACTGCCGCTGCCGTAGAGCAGCGGTTTGCCCGTATCCATATACATATCGAAAAATATGCCCTGACATTCTTTAACCATGGTACAGAGAACAGGTCCCCCAAAATGCAGGATCAGAAGCGTCACAATGCTGGACAGATAGCTTCCCGCCAGTAAAACAGCAATCACGCTGACCGAATAAAGGATCCAGTAAAATACCAGGTATACAAAAGCCAGAACCGTCAGTTCTCTCACATATCCCACGATCATGGCGCCGTGGGCGATCCCCACCAGCACCGCACTGCCGTATATAATGATGTAGGGCAGGGCAAACATCAGAAGGCCGGTCAGATAGCGGCAGAGAAACTGCATTCCTCTGCTGATGGGCAGAGAATGATAAAAATCAACCTTGCTGCGGCTGAACAGATAGCCGAATTCCAGCACAGCGGCAAATACAGCCATGAAAAATATCATGGCGATAAGCATGCCGTTGGTGGTCATGAATTCCACCAGAAAACTCTCGGGCATATTGGACAGTTTGTCCGAGTACTGCCCCAGACTCAGTGCCACACTGACAGGAAGTACAAAGATCATAACAATGGCAAAAATACCTCCCGCCCAGATGGTACGCAGACATTCCTGCCTCAGCAGATGTTCAAAAAGCCTTCTAGCCGATAATTTTTTTGATATCATATCCTGCCACCTCCGTTTCACTGATAAAGATCTCTTCCAGACTCAGGGGAAGGATCTCATAAAACAGCGGATTCTGTGCTGTAATGGCCGAAATCAGCTGTTCCCTGTGGCCGCGCACGGTTACGGTATACAGGGAGCCGCGGCACTCCCGACTGACCAGATCAAGGCCCTCGAAAGCCCTGGCCGCATCCCCTTCCTCCCGGAAGACGCACTGCGCCTTGTGAATATGAAGCTTCATGTCCTCCACATCCCTGGAAAGCAGCATGCCGCCTTTATAGAGCAGCCCCACATGGTCACAGATATCCTCCAGTTCCCGCATATTGTGGGAAGCGATCACCGGAGTAAACTCCCGGTGAGTCATCTCATAGGACAGAAGATTCTTCACCATCTGCCGCATCACCGGGTCCAGCCCGTCAAATGTCTCATCACAGAGCATATACTTCGTACCGGCACACACACCGGCGATCATGCTCAGCTGCTTGCGCATCCCCTTGGAATAGGTATGAATCTTTTTGGAGGGATCCAGTTCCACATCCCGCACCATACGGTCATATCTTCCCGAATCGAAATCCTCATAAATCATCCGGTAATAATTGCGCATATCCACCAGTGTGGCATTCTCGAAAAAATACTGCTCATCGGATATGTAAAAAATCTTTTTCCTGGCCGGTACATGATCAAAAACCTGCTGATCATCCACCAGAATCACGCCTTCATCTGCCCTGTAAATTCCGCTCATCAGACGCAGCAGTGAGCTTTTCCCGGAACCGTTGATCCCGATCAGACCGAACACCGCGCCTTCTTTTATCTGAAACGATACCTGATCCACTGCCAGTGTATCTTCAAAGTACTTACTGACATTTCTCACATCAATCATAGCAAAAAACTTCCTCCTGGCTGCCTTTTCCGGCATACCGTTATTATTTTAACACAGTGTCTGCAAAATAGCCAATTAAAAGACTGTTAAAATATTAAGCTTCTATTAAGGGCTTTGATTAGCCGTCACGTCATTTGTCGAAAAAAGCAAGGACCCTGTCGTATGCCATATTTCCTCCGAAAAGATCCAGAGCGCTTCCGATGGTGACATCCACCTTTTCCCGCCCCAGACTCCGCAGCGTTTCCAGATCCTCAAAGCAGGATACACCCCCTGCGTAGGTTACCGGAATCTTTCCCCAGTCTCCCAGCATCCGCGCCACATCCTGCTCAATGCCGCCGGCATGGCCTTCCACATCCACCGCATGGATCAGAAATTCGCTGCAGCTTCCGGCAAGGGCATCCAGCAGCTCCGGCGTCAGTGCTTCTTTGGTGAATTTCTGCCACCTGTCGGTCACAATATAGTAGATTCCGTCCTTTTTTCTGCAGCTCAGATCCAGTACCAGATGCTCCTTCCCCACCCGGCTGCGGATCTTTTCCAGATTTTCCAGATTGATCCGGCCGTTTTTGAACACATAACTGGTTACGATCACATGGGAAGCCCCCGCTTTAATGTAATCCTCCGCATTGTCCGCGGTGATGCCGCCCCCGATCTGCATACTTCCCGGGCAGGCCCCAAGAGCGGCCAGAGCCTGTGCCCTGGTGGCCTCAAACCAGGGTGAAGTCACCGGATTCAGCATAATAATATGGCCGCCCTTCAGTCCGTCCTTTTCATAAAACCCGGCAAACCAGGCCGCATCCTTTTCCGATACAAAATTATCAACCGCATAATCCCCCGAATCCTTCAGGCTTCCGCCCACAATCTGTTTTACTTTTCCGTTATGAATATCAATACATGGTCTGAATCTCATAAAAACTCCATTCCTCCGCCTTGCTGACTGAAAATTTATCCTGCATGAAACAGTTTTCCAATTGGTATGAGTCATACTGGATTTTATCAGAAAAAAAGCGGTTTCTCCGTATGAAAAACCGCCTCGTTTTTTATCTGCTGTTAATTGAATCCGTATATTTTCTGTGCTGCCGCATATCCCCAGCTTGCAATCTTTCTGCCCCATCTGCCCGGCAGATTCATGGCGATTCCCAGCAGGCTGAAACGGATCCTGCGGTATGCTTTGGGATTGTGTTCTTTCAGATAAGCCCAGATCTCCACCTTTTTTTTCAGATTCTCCGGATCTCCCGAGCGGATTGCCAGAATCGAGCTGATGCAGGTGATGATGGTCAGGTAGCTGAGCATATAGCTTCTCAGTTTTCTGCTGTCGATCCGGTCATGGGTATAGCTGTCGATCATGATACGGTTCACCCTCAGCTGCTGGTCGATCCGCGAAATCATGACTTTTTCGTTGACGGACTGATCTTCCCGGCCGATAAAATACCGGTAGAAATTCACATCCAGGTAATACATGGTCTTCACAGCGGCAAAAGGCTGAAAAGCAAAGATGTTGTCCACATAAAATGTATGCTTCGGAAGCTCCAGTCCGCAGTCCCGCAGCAGCTGTGTGCGGTACATAATGGAATGCATCAGAATGTACTTTCCGGGGGTGAAATGTCCGATCTCGTCCCAGGTGAATACCCGGTCACGGGGAAGGACATGCCGGTAACGCATAACCATCTTATGTTCCGCATCAACTTTATCATATACAAAATTGGAGAGTACCATATCCACCGGATTCTCTCTGGTGGACATCTCCCTGAGAAGATCCAGAATCTTCCTGTAGGGGCCGGTGCTGACGTGATCGTCGCTGTCCACTACCTTGAAATACAGCCCGGTGGCATTGGCCAGTCCCGCATTGACTGCACCGCCGTGGCCTGCATTCTCCTGATGGATTGCCTTAACGATGGACGGATATTCTGCAGCATAACGATCTGCGATCTCTGCTGTGTTGTCCTTTGCCGATCCGTCATCAACGATCAGAATCTCCACTTCCTCCCCGCCCTTCAGCAGGGATTTGATGCACTTATCCATGTAAGCCGCTGAATTGTAACAGGGAACTGCTATGGATAACAGTTTCATATTGTCACCTTCCATTTTGTTTTTTATCATGTAACTGTATCTGTATCTGTTTCTGTATCTGTTTCTTTGATTCTAAAATGAAATATCTCCGATTGCTCCGAGTATATCTTCTTTCATGCGGATGGCTTCCGCCCTGGCAGCCTTTGCATAGTCATGTTCGTCAACGCCGGCTTTTTTATATGCACACATGATACCTCTGGAAGAATTGATCACCGCGCCGAGACCTCTTTTGTCAAATGCATAGCTTACATCTTTTGCACCGCCGCCCTGTGCGCCGTAACCGGGTACCAGGAAGAAGGTGTGAGGCATCTTTGCACGCAGTTCTTCCAGCTGAGAAGGATAGGTTGCACCTACAACGGCGCCCACTGCAGAGTAACCATATTTACCGGGAACCTCTTCGCCCCATTTTTCACACATCTCACCCATCACTTCGTAAACAGTCTTATCGCCAATCTTCTGATCCTGCAGCTCTCCGGAGGAAGGATTGGATGTCTTGACCAGAACGTAGATGCCCTTGTCATACTCCTTGCACAGCTTCAGCAGAGGCTTGATACCGTCGCTTCCCAGATAACCGTTGACTGTCAGACAGTCGCCGCCGAAAGCGGTTACCATCTGACCGTTGACAGCTGTTTTGCCGATATGAGCATTGGCATAGGCTTCCATCGTTGTTCCGATATCATTGCGCTTGCCGTCGGTGATAACATACATACCTTTTTCATGAGCGTAGGCAATGGTCTGTGCCAGAGCACGGACCCCCTGCCAGCCATACATCTCGTAATACGCAGCCTGAGGCTTTACAGCAGGAACAATATCACATAATTCATCAATCAGCCCCTTATTGAACCGAAGCAGCGCGTTGGCAGCTGCTTCCAGCGGATCAGCGGATGCCGCAAATTCCGCTTTCAGAATATATTCGGGAACATAATCAAGCTTGGGATCAAGACCCGCCACCGTAGGGTTTTTCATCTGCACAATCTTTTCAATTAATAAATCCATTGACATAAATTCAATTCCTTTCTTTCAGAACAGCAGCCGGCTATTTCTTCCTGCGCGCTGCCTTTCTGCGTTTTTTCTGACTGGTATGAAATTCATTTCTCACGGCCAGCGTAATGGCCATAAAACAGAAAATCAGCTGCAGGGCTGCAGTAATGCGGACTTCCTGCTGCTGAATCATCATCTTCATCCTGTTCATCAGAGTCTCCATAACAGCTCCTTTTCCTGCGGAATCTTCTGCCTCCGCGCATACTCTATCAAAATCTGTCTGTATCATGGCACCAGACCCATCTGACGCCTTCCTATCTAATATATAGGTAAATCACAGATTTGTAAAGAAAATTTTCCGACCAGAATCTGAACAAAAAAACCTGCAGGCACTCTGCAGGTTTCAGCAGGGGTACAAGGATTCGAACCTTGAGATGACGGAGTCAGAGTCCGGTGCCTTACCGTTTGGCGATACCCCTAAAACATATATGAAATTGTATGACCGGAAACCCGGCAGGAACTCTGCGTTCCAAGCAGGGGTACAAGGATTCGAACCTTGAGATGACGGAGTCAGAGTCCGGTGCCTTACCGTTTGGCGATACCCCTGTGTCGTTGTTAATCAGCCGCTCTCGCTGCCGACTCAGATACTATAGCACAGTTCAAAATAAATTGCAAGCACTTTTTTCAATTTTTTTAATTATTCACACTTTTTTTCTGCAGATCAACATGCTGCTTTACGTTTATTATCCCTTGTGTTAAGATACAGGAGAATGCTGAAAAATATGGCATTTATCAGCGTATATTCTATTTTTTGGGGAGGTTTGTTTTTTATGGGTAATGATTATCATGAGAGGGTTGAAAATCTGGTTGCGGAGTTTCCGATCTGCGAATATGTTCTGCTGGAGAGGGAGGAGCTTGTTTTTTCCGATAAGGTTCGTTTCATCTGTGAAAATGAATGTCCGCGCTACGGTCATTCCTGGGCGTGTCCGCCTGTAATCGGTACGATTCAGGAGTGCATGGAGCGCTGCCGGCATTTTTCCCACGTGCTTTTGTTCACTACCGCGGCTGATGTGCCGGATATTGCTGATTTTCAGGGCTGCCTGAATGCCCGCCGGGACCATGAAGAAGTTTCCTGTGAGCTGACCGGGCGCATGCAGCAGGAGTTCGGTGATACACTGACGCTGACTACCGGCTGCATGAAGTGCGATACCTGTGCTTATCCCGATGGGCCCTGCCGCCATCCCGAACAGCGTTTTGCCACCATTGAAAGCCACGGCATTCTGATCATGCAGACTGCTGCCAATGCCGGGCTCAGCTATAACTTTGACGGACATACGGTGATCTATTTTACATTGATTTTCTACAATGCCTGATTCCGGTGCATGGTTTTCAGTCTATCCTGCATACGAAATGCATTGGGGGAGGGGAGCATCAGTCTTCCTCTCCCCAGAAATCTTTCACAGTATTTCCAATCGTATTGATATTCACTTCCTGATAATTATCCCAGTCCATGGGAAACAGTTTCACATGATTTTCCAGCAGCATGCGGTTGTCCAGCAGAACCACCACACCTCTGTCTTCTGCTGTTCGGATCACTCTTCCCGCAGCCTGAAAGACTTTATTGATTCCGGGAAAACGATAGGCATAATCGTAGCCCTGCCGTCCCTTTTTCTCAAAATAATCCTTCAGCAATTCTCCTTCCGTACTGATCTGTGCCAGTCCTGTACCCACCACCACAGCACCGATCAGCTGCTTCCCGGTCAGATCGATTCCTTCCGAAAAGATTCCGCCGATCACACAGAAGCCCACCAGAGAACAGTTCCCGGCAGTTTCACTTTGTTCCGGCCGGCTCTCCGGTTCCGGGCCCCTCCTTTCTGTCCGGGCAAATTCCTTCAGAAATGCGTCCCGGTCATTTTCCGACATACCCTGTTCCTGTCTGATCAGGCGGAAAGGTGGATTTTCCCCGTACCGTTCTTCAAAAATGGATACTACTTCCATCATATATTGATAGGAAGGGAAAAATACCATGTAATTGCCGGCCCGGCAGGCGGTCACCTGAATGATATAGTCCAGCACTCTCCCATACTGCACCGGATTGCGCATGGTGTAGCGGCTGCTCACATCCTCCGATACCGCCAGCAGGCGGCGTGAGTTGTCAAAGGGTGAATCCACATAGATGGCATATGCCTTCTCTTCCGTGGTCAGCAGTTCCCGGTAATAATGCATGGGCAGCATGGTGGCGGAGAAAAATACGGTGCTGATCCCCCGCTGGATGCAGTTGTGCACATTTACTGCCGGATTGGCACAGAGAAGCTTCACCTGAAACCGACCGCCCTCCACGCTGCAGTAAGGGACATAGCTGTCATCCAGGATTTCACACATGGCATTGAAATGACGCAGTTCAAAAAAGAAGTTCAGCAGCTCCTCATCGGCCTGATTTCCCGTTTCCTCCAGAAAACTGCTGATACATTCCTGCGCCCGCAGAGAGTACTCATACAGATTGCTGATTCCTTCCAGCACCATCACCTGATCTGTTTCCTTTTTCAGGGACAGCAGCTGTTTATTGAGGCTTTTCAGCGCACGGGAAGATCTGGCGGCTGCGCGGACAGCCTCCGGCGTATCCATCAGGGGAATATCGGCAATTTCCTTCATCAGTTTTCCGGCCTTCAGAACCTCTTCCTTCACCAGAACCGCAGAAAACATCTCTCTGGCCCGGTCAGGCAGATTATGGGCCTCATCCACCAGAAAAATGTAATTTCCCTGGATATTTTCCCCGAAAAAACGGCGCAGATATACATTGGGATCGAATACATAATTGTAATCGCAGATGATTCCCCGGGACCAGAGTGTCAGATCCAGATTGAATTCGAAGGGACACACCTGATAACGCTCTGCATATTCCGATACATTTTCCCGGTTCAGGCATTCCTCATGAATCAGCATATCGTAAAGTGCCTCATTGACCCGGTCAAAATGCCCTTTCGCCCGGGAACAGCTCTCCGGATTGCAGATACAGACCTCCATGGGGCAGATTTTTTCCTTCGCGGTGATGGTGACGGAATGGATTTTCAGCCCCCGGCGTCTCAGGATGTCAAATGCCTCCCGGGCCACGGTACGCGTGATGGTTTTGGCCGTCAGGTAAAATACCCGCTCCCCCATTCCTTCTCCCATAGCTTTCAGCGCCGGGAAAAGCACGGACATGGTCTTTCCGATTCCGGTGGGCGCCTGGATAAACAGCTCCGCTTTCTGCTCAATGCTGCGGTACACGGATACCGCCAGTTTGCGCTGCCCGGGCCGGTAGGAAAAAGGAAACTCCATACCCCGGAGGCTTTCTATCAGGTTCTTTTTCATGGACTGCTCCAGCCTTGCCCACCGCTCGTACTGCCCCATCAGCTCCTCAAACCATTTTCTCAGTTCAGGAAACGTAAAGCAATCATAAAAACGGCGGATTTCCTCTGTTTCCAGATGGCTGTAGGTCATCTGAACCCCCATGCTGCTTTGGTGATTCTGCAGTGCATAGATATAGGCATAGCACATGGCCTGAGCCTTATGGACCGGTACCGGCTCCTTCATTTTCCTCGGATCCCGGTAAATCCCCTTGATCTCATCGATCACATACAGGGTATCAGACTGAAAAAACACCGCCTCTTCCGAATCCATCTCATCCCGGTGGGGGACTTTTTTCAGAAAATGCGATGTTTTTTCACTGAAAATGCCGTCTGCACGCCCCTCAATGCGGATTCGGAAATGTTCCATCTCCACTTCCTGCTTTAAACTTACTTCACTTTCATAGGTGCTGCCCATCTGCCGCTGGATCTTCCGGTGCAGCCGGCTGCCGGCCTCCATGGCCTGCTTCTCCTTCGCACCGGTCCTGCGGTTATCGATGTCGCCGCTCCTGAAGATGAATTCCACCAGATTCCGCACGGAAATCCGTATCGTATCAGAGCTTTGCATTGTCATTGTTCAGTATCCTGTGCTTCCTTATCCTATGATGCCTTTATCCATGCAGGCGGCGATTTCTTCTGCAAAATAGGTCAGCAGAATATCACTGCCGGCGCGGTACATACTGATGGCTGTCTCACTGATAATTTTCTCCTCATCCACGTATCCCAGCTTTGCCGCTGCCTTGATCATGGAATATTCTCCGCTGACGCTGTAGGCTGCGACGGGTATATCTGTCATATCTTTTACTTCACGGATGATATCAAGATAGGAAAGGGCCGGTTTTACCATGATAATATCGGCTCCTTCATCCACGTCAAGCATGGCTTCCTTCAATGCTTCTCTGCGGTTGTGAAAATCCATCTGGTACGATTTACGGTCTCCGAATGCAGGTGCTGATCCGGCCGCATCACGGAAGGGGCCGTAAAATGCGGAAGCGTATTTTACAGCGTAGGACATGATCGGTGTTTCCTGATATCCGCTGCCGTCCAGTGCCTCACGGATGGCCAGTACACGTCCGTCCATCATATCGGAGGGAGCCACCATGTCAGCCCCGGCTGCCACATGGGATACAGCTGTACGCGCCAGCAGATCCAGTGTTTTATCATTATCCACATAATGATCCGGTGTCAGAAGGCCGCAGTGACCGTGATCCGTATATTCACACATGCACACATCGGTGATCAGATACATGTCGGGATACTGTTTTCTTGCTTCACGAAGCGCCTTCTGTACAATACCGTTTTCATCGTATGCCTGGCTGCCGCAGCAGTCCTTGTGCGCCGGCAGACCAAAGAACATGACTGCATTCACCCCGGCCTTCTGAAGTTCCTCCAGTTTCCGTCCCATGGTATCCACACTGTAGCGGAACTGGCCGGGCATTGTATCGATTTCTTCCACAATCCCCTGGCCGTCTTTCACAAACATGGGATAAATTAAAGAAGATTTGTCCACTCTCGTCTCTCTGACCATACGGCGCAGAGTATCACTTTTTCTCAATCTCCTGGGTCTTATTAACATTTCAATTACCTCTTTTCAAACATTTTTTAACTTACCGCTGTTTCTTTTTCTCTGCAAACAGTTCTTCTGTAAGCTGTGCCACCGATGCGATGGATGCCACTTTGGAAATGTGCGTTTTCATTCCAAGCCGGGCTGCTTCTGCTGCCGTCTGCTTTCCGATGCATACGGCTTCCACCATACTGTAATCAAGGCCGGGTGTTGCTGCTTCAAAACCGCGGACGGTGGAGGCACTTGTAAATATTGCGTAATCCATATTGCCTGAAGCAAATTCTTTTTTCTCGTCGATCAGGTGTGATTTCACCAGAACCGTTTCGTAAGTAGGAATATCATCGATCTCCAGATTACCTGCTTTTTCCAGTTCACTGATCAGTTCCTGACTTCCGATTTTTGCTCTGGGAATCAGAATCCGTTCACCGCCCCGGCATACACCGGCCAGTTCCCGTCCCAGCGATTCTCCGTCATAAACAGAGGGGATCAGATCTACAAACATGCCGTGGTTTTCCACTTCTGCTTTCGTTCCTTTGCCGATGACTGCAATTTTAACACCCGCCATCCTGCGCACATCAATTCCCACCTTTTTCAGCGCCTCAAAGAAAATCCTCACACCGATCTGGCTGGTGAAAACAAGCCACTGATATTTTTCGATGGATGCCACAGCTTCCTCCAGCTGCGGGTTGTCGGCAATGGCCTCTGTCTGAATAGCAGGAAGTTCCACCACTTCCGCGCCTTTTTCCCGCAGCTGATCCGCCATGCGGGAAGCCAGCTCTTTGGGCCGTGTCACCAGTACGCGGCAGCCCTGCAGAGGCAGTTTTTCATACCAGGCAAACTGCTCTGCTGCGGTACAGACTTTTCCCACAATAATAATGGCCGGTGTTTCGATCTTAGCTGCATCGGATGCTGCTTTCAGTGTACCCACTGTGGCAACGACCCGCTTCTGTCTTGCAGAGGTTCCCTTCTGGAGAACGGCGGCCGGCATATCGGGAGACATCCCCGCCTGCATCAGATGATTGCAGATGTCTTCCATGGCTGTAATTCCCATAAGGAATACCAGCGTTCCTTTCGTGCGTACCAGTGCTTCAAAATCAATATTGTAGTCATTGCCCTTTTTTTTATGTCCGGTGATAATATGCAGAGAAGAACAGAAATCACGATGAGTAACCGGAATTCCGTTATATGCCGGTACGGAAATGGCTGAAGTCACTCCCGGTACGATTTCAAAGGGTATCCCGTGCTCAGAAAGAAGCTCCAGCTCTTCTCCTCCCCGTCCAAAAAGGAACGGATCCCCTCCTTTCAGACGGACAACCCGTTTTCCTTCCAGTGCTTTATCCAGCAGTACCTGATTGATCAGCTCCTGCTTCATGGTATGATGCCCGGCGCGTTTTCCCACGTCCACCAGTTCCGCATCCTTCGGTACCATGGCAAGGACGCCGTGACCCACCAGCGCGTCGTATACAACCACTTCTGCCTGTTCCAGCACCTGTTTTCCTTTTAATGTAAATAACCCCACATCCGAAGGACCGGCTCCAACCAGCCAGACCTTTCCTTTATTCCTGTTCATATTCATGTATTCCTTTCTGATTTTTCCAGCTGATACTGTCCGCGAAGCTGTGCTGCCAGTTCTCTGCCCAGCGCTGCAGCACTTTCTTTATCTGCCTTTCCGCTCCTGCTTCCAATCAGATGGCCGCCATCCTGTTCATCATAATACAGTCCTTTCAGGTAGATGGTACCCTTTTCGATCCGCGCATGAGCGGCCACCGGTGACGTACATCCTCCGTTCAATTCTGTTACAAAAGCACGTTCTGCCAGAGCAGCCATCTCTCCTTCCAGGTCATTAAATCCTTCCAGAAAGTCATATTCCATGTCCGCACGCCCCTGAACAGCCAGAATCCCCTGGCCGGCTGCCGGAATCATCTCTTCCGTATCAAAATATCTGCTGATCCGTTCCTCGAGGCCAAGGCGTTTAATACCCGCCGCAGCCAGAATGAGCGCTGAATACTGCCCTCTGTCCAGCTTGGACAGGCGCGTGATTACATTGCCCCGGACATTTTTGAATTCCGCCTGGGGATACAGCTTTTTAAACTGCAGCATCCGCCTGAGGCTGGAGCAGCCCACCGGCAGGGAAAAGTCGATTTCGGTCCTGCCCTGAGGGAGGACCAGTACATCTCTTGGATCTTCTCTCCGGGAAAATGCAATCAGCGGAAGATTGTCGGGAACCACCATCGGCATGTCTTTCAGACTGTGCACCGACATACAGGTCCGCCCCTCAATCAGCGCTTTATCCAGTTCTTTTACAAACAGGCCTTTTCCTCCCACTTTGTCAAGACTCCGGTCAAGAATGATATCCCCCGTAGTTTTCATGGTCAGCAGTCTTGCTTCCACATCCTCATTATGACTGTTGATATATTCCCGAACCATTTCAGACTGAACAACCGCCAGTTTACTCTCGCGGCTGCCAATATTCACAATTTTCATCCATATTTCCTCGTTCCATTATTCCTAAAATGCATAATATATTTTAACATAGAAACCTTTTCTGTCAAATAGATTTTGACACTCCTGCAAAAGAATGCTACAATTTTAATAATTCGATTCAGGAGGATTTACCAATGAACAGCAAAAAAAAAGCCATTCTGGTTGTCAGTTTTGGAACCAGTATCAATGAAGCCCGCGAAAAAACCATCGATAAAATCGAGGATGATTTCCGTCAGTCATTCCCTGACTATACCATATACCGGGCATGGACCAGCAAGATGATCATTCGCAAGATTCTGAAACGTGATGGCGTCCGCATCATGACAGTAACCGATGCCGTTGAACAGATGATTTCAGACGGAATTCAGGAGCTGATCGTTCAGCCCACTCATATTCTGAACGGAATAGAAAATGATATCATGATTTCAGAAGTTAATTTTTTTGCAGAGCATTTTGACAGTATTCGATTCGGTAATCCGCTTTTATCTTCTACCAATGATAATCTGGCTGTGATTGCGGCCATCAAAAAGGAATATCCTGACATTCCCGACAATGAAGCCCTTGTTTTCATGGGGCACGGCACGGTACACTTTACCAACACCGTATACGCTGCGCTTGATTTTACTCTGAAGGATTACTGGCACAGCAACATTTTTATGGGCACGGTAGAAGCCTATCCCTCCATCGATACGATGGTCAAGCTGGTTAAAAATCTTGCTCCCGCAAAGGTTCATCTGGCACCGTTTATGATCGTTGCCGGTGATCACGCTATCAACGACATGGCTGGTGATGAGGAAGATTCCTGGAAAAACATCTTCCGGAAGGAAGGCTACGAAGTCGTCTGCCATCTGAAAGGAATCGGCGAATACCCCGCCATCCGCAATATTTTTATCAGCCATGCCCGTGAAGCTATGGAATCCTGAATATAATCAGACAGTCCATATCCTGCAGGAAAACAACAGATGCTCTATTGCCGGCATGCTGATCTCCTGCAGAATATGGACTGCTTCATATCATCTTCTTTATATTATCTTTTTAAATAATCTTCTTCGCTGTAATCTTTTATTCTGCAATTCTGCAGCCCGATATGCGGCGTGTTAATCGATAAACTGTTTCTCCAGTATCCGTGCAGCATCTGCCAGATATTCCAGACACGGTTTCTTCTTATAATAGCGTCCGCCCCGTTCCTGAACCTTGGTCATGACTTCATTTCCTTCCAGCGATGTCAGCTCACTGCAGTAAATACTGCCGTTTTCCTTTTTAAATTCATTCATCAGATAACGGACCATCTCGTAATTATCCTGCTTTGCTTCAATATTCCTTGGATCTGTATTGCCGGTTTCCAATCCCGCAATCATTGCCATGGCGCAGACTGCGCCACATACTTCTTTCATCCTGCCCATACCACCACCAAATGAGCAGGAAATCTTCAATGCCAGGTCCTTGTCAATTCCATATCTGTCACAATATGCAAGAAGGACTGCCTGACAGCAATTATAACCCTGTCTGAAATTATCCTTTGTCCTTTCAACATAATTTTCTTTTTTCAACATCAGCGTTTCAAGATCCTTTCAGTATACTACCAGTTCCATAATCGTCCGGTGCACTAAAATTCAAAACCCGCAGATAATTATCCCCGATTCTCGAATCTTAATGCCGACCTCCGGTTTGTGCTTCCTGACTTAATATATCTTACACTAATTCGACCAAAATATAAAGTACTAATTTGTAAAAATACTACGAAAAAACAAAAAGATGCAGAAGGGAATGTTTTTTTACATTCCCTTCTGCATCTTATCCGGTCGATTGACACACCGGTTTCTTCAAAACCGGCTGTCTCAAACCGGTGTATCCCATAACCGGATACACCGGTTCCAGTCAATCGATCATATAATCTATCAGATTATTCTTCTACTGAATACAGAGCTACCAGTCTCTGCAGGTGAGCATACTTGTCTACTGCGTTCTTTTCAGACTTGGCAAACAGATCAGCAGCTCTTTCAGGGTTCTTCAGAGCAAGTGAAGTGTAACGAACTTCGCCCTTTAAGAAATCCTGGTACTGAGACATATCAGGTGTCTTGGAATCAAGGCTGAAAGGATTCTTGCCTTCTTCCTTCAGAGCAGGGTTGTATCTGAACAGATGCCAGTATCCTGATGCAACTGCCTCAGCTTCTTCTGTCATAGCCTTAGACATACCCTTTCTGATACCATGGTTGATACAGGGAGCGTATGCGATGATCAATGAAGGACCCGGATATGCTTCTGCTTCAGCGATAGCTTTAACAGTCTGGTTGTAATCAGCACCCATAGCGATCTGAGCAACGTATACATAACCGTAGCTCATAGCAATGCCTGCCAGGTCTTTCTTCTTAACATCCTTGCCGCCTGCAGCAAACTGTGCAACAGCACCCACGTTGGTAGACTTGGAAGCCTGTCCGCCTGTATTGGAGTATACTTCTGTATCGAATACGAAGATGTTGATGTCTTTGCCGGAAGCTAATACATGGTCAACACCGCCGAAACCGATATCGTATGCCCAGCCGTCACCACCGAAGATCCACTGTGACTTCTTGGACAGGTAATCTTTCTCAGCAAGGATTGCCTGAGCTTTTTCACAGCCGCATGCTTCCAGTGCAGCAATCAGTTTGTCTGTAGCAGCAGCATTTGTAGCACCACATGCGAAGGTATCCAGCCATTCTTTACCAGCTGCAACAACTGCTTCGTTCTTGCCGTTGGCAACAACGTCTTCTACTTCTTCTTTCAGACGTGCTCTGATTGCGTTCTGAGCCAGTAACATACCGTAACCGAACTCAGCATTGTCTTCGAATAAGGAGTTATCCCATGCAGGACCCTGACCTTTTTCGTTAACTGTATAAGGTGTGGACGGTGAAGAGTTGCCCCAGATTGAAGAACAGCCTGTTGCATTGGCAATGTACATTCTTTCACCGAATAACTGTGTGATTAATTTAGCGTAAGGTGTTTCACCACAGCCGGCACATGCGCCTGAGAACTCAAGCAGAGGCTGTCTGAACTGAGAACCTTTAACGGTTGCAGCAGCGAACTTGGCAGCTACTTCAGGTTTCTTCGGAATAGTTAAGCCGTAGTCATAACCAGCCTGAACACCTGCATTGGCTTCGAAGTTCTTCATCTCCAGAGCCTTGCCCTGTTTGTTGCCAGGACAAACGTTAGCACATGAACCGCATCCTGTACAGTCGTAAGCGGATACTGTCATTGTGTATCTGAATTCTTTCAGACCTGTGCAGGGAACTGTGACTACACCAGCGGGAGCTGCAGCTGCTTCTGCTTCTGTCATAACTACAGGGCGGATTACAGCGTGAGGACAAACGTATGCACAACGGTTACACTGAATACACTTGGAAGAATCCCATACAGGAATGTTAACAGCGATACCACGTTTTTCGAATGCAGCAGAACCTGAAGGTGTTGTACCGTCTACATAATCCTTGAATGCGGATACAGGCAGTTTGTTACCTTCCTGTGCATTGATCGGGATCTGGATATTGTTAACGAACTTGGCAACATCGGAATCACCTGCAACAGATTTGCCCAGTTCTTCGTATTCGCAGTCAGCCCAGCTTGCGGGTACTTCAATAGCTTTAACCTGCTTAGCACCTGCTTCGATTGCTGCCCAGTTCTTTTCTACAACGTCCTGACCTTTGCGTCCGTATGTTGCAGCAGCAGCTTTCTTCATCAGGTCGATTGCCTTTTCTTCAGGAATAATGTTGGCAAGTTTGAAGAATGCAGACTGCAGGATGGTGTTGATACGTGTAGGACCCATACCTGTTTCGATACCGATCTTAACACCGTCGATTACATACATCTTGATGTTGTGATCAGCGATGTACTTCTTAGCCTGTCCGGGTAAGTGTTCTTCAATACCTTCCATATCCCAGGGGCAGTTCAGCAGGAATGTACCGCCATCCTTGATATCCTGAACCATGTTGTACTTACGTACATAGGAAGGATTGTGGCATGCTACGAAGTTGGCCTTGGAAATCAGGTATGTAGAATGGATAGCTTCCTTACCGAAACGAAGGTGGGAAATTGTTACACCGCCTGATTTCTTGGAGTCATAATCAAAGTATGCCTGAGCATACATATCTGTATTGTCACCGATGATCTTGATGGAGTTCTTGTTGGCACCTACTGTACCGTCAGCGCCCAGACCCCAGAACTTGCAGCTGATTGTGGAAGCAGGAGTTGTGTCAGGGTTTTCGCCCAGTTCCAGTGAAAGGTTGGTAACATCATCAACGATACCGATTGTGAATTTCTGTTTTTCAGTGTTGTTGTAAACAGCAAGGATCTGAGCAGGAGTAGTATCCTTGGAGCCTAAACCGTAACGGCCTGTGAATACCGGTACAGATTCAAACTTCGTACCCTTTAATGCTGCAACAACATCCAGGTACAGGGGTTCACCCATAGCACCGGGTTCTTTTGTTCTGTCCAGAACAGTAATCTTCTTAACTGTTTCAGGAATAGCTGCAACCAGAGCTTCAGCAGAGAAAGGTCTGTACAGACGAACTTTAACAGCACCAACCTTAGCGCCTGCTGCGTTCATGTATGCGATTGTCTCATCGATTGTCTCGCATACGGAACCCATAGCGATGATGATCTGTTCTGCATCAGGAGCACCTACATAGTTGAATAACTTGTAGTCTGTACCGATCTTGGCATTGATCTTGTCCATGTATTCCTGAACTACTGCAGGTAATGCATCGTAGTAGGGGTTGCATGCTTCTCTTGCCTGGAAGAAGATATCGGGGTTCTGAGCGGAACCTCTCTGGCAGGGATGATTGGGATTCAGAGCATGTTTTCTGTACTCAGCCAGAGCATCCATATCCAGCATATCTTTCAGGTCTTCGTAATCCCACTCTTCGATCTTCTGGATTTCGTGAGATGTTCTGAAACCGTCAAAGAAGTTGATGAAAGGAACTTTGCCTTTGATAGCTGCCAGATGAGCAACCGGTGTCAGGTCCATAACTTCCTGAACGCTGGATTCGCAAAGCATAGCACAGCCTGTCTGGCGGCATGCATATACGTCGGAATGATCACCGAAGATTGACAGCGCATGGGATGCTAACGCACGTGCGGATACGTTAAACACACCGGGGAGCTGTTCACCTGCAACCTTGTAAAGGTTGGGGATCATTAACAGAAGGCCCTGAGAAGCTGTGTAGGTAGTAGTCAGAGCACCTGCTGCCAGTGAACCGTGTACAGCACCGGCTGCACCGGCTTCAGACTGCATCTCGATAACCTGAACAGGCTGACCGAAGATATTTTTCTTTCCTGCGGTTGCCCATTCATCAGCAGCTTCTGCCATTACGGATGAAGGGGTAATAGGGTAGATTGCTGCAACTTCTGTAAAAGCATAAGAAGCATGGGAAGCAGCATGGTTACCATCCATGGTTTTCATTTTTCTTGCCATTGGAAATTCCTCCTAGATAGTATATAAATTGTTCATTTTAACAATGGGTTGCGGATTACCAGTCCGCATTGCTTTAATTATAACATCATGTTATCAAAGTTGCAAATAAATATTCTTTTTTTTTGGGTAAAAACAGGCCAAAAAAGAAGGTGTCTTTCAAAAAATACATCTCTGATCTGCACAGACGATCTTTTGCCCTGCTGCACAGTCCCTTCCGGCTGCTCAGGATATCATCAGGATATCAGATGTAGCTTCCTGCAGGCGTTTTAGATACCGTCCTCGTAAAGATCATCGGTCTCATAGAAGCAGACCCGTACCAGTTCCGGATCGGCATGTCCCAGTGCCACGCCGTAATCCACCTGCTCCATCATGGTAATATCATTGATCCCGTCACCGAAGGCGTAAGTATCGGCATCCAGATACCCGGTAAGGGTTAAAAACCGCCTGATTCCTTTTCCTTTCCCGCAGTCTGCCGGAAAAATCTCCAGAGAACTTCCTTTATCCAGAACTTCCATACCGGCAGCTTCGGCCAGAAGCGCCGCACGCTTCTTTTTCACCGGAACAGACTCTCCCAAAATACCGTAAGTGCTCTCCTGATCCAGTCTCACAGTCAGCTTGCAGATATCATCCGCTTCATAATCTACCGAACGGACCCTGTCTTTATAAAACCGCCTGTAGAAATCATAAAATTCCCTGGTCTCTCCGGGGTGATCCGGCTCATCCACGTAAAGAAAACGACTTCCTTCAAACACCGGCATCATGTGCTCCTCTTTGCACAGTCTGTCCATCTGACGAATAAACTCACGGCTCAGCACCTGATACCATAATTCACTGCTGCCATAAATAATATGGGTACCGCATCCCGCAATATATCCATCAAAACCGATATTCTGAATATACGGCTCGATGCAGGACATACATCTTCCCGTACAGATCACCGCCAGATTCCCGTCTGCCTGAAGCTGACGGATTGCCTCCACCGTGCTTCCCGGAATCTTCCTCCTGTCCCCTCTGTAATATAAAGTTCCGTCAATGTCAAAAAATACAATCTTCATATTCTTCCTTCATATGTGATTCAATCCATTTTATACTGGCATTGTACCATTTACAGAATCACATGTCAAGTCTTTTAAAAACATATGTTCTGTTCAATAATTTGTTTTTCGTTCAATTCCACAAACAATAATTATCTTTTTCCGTATCTGACTGTAAGAAATGCAAAAAACAGTTTGTTTTTTTCCATAAATATGATAAGATATATGAAGCTGACAGGACAGACGCACGCACAAACTCTGTCCTCTGTTATTTTAATGGAAAGGAGATTATGTCATGGATATTCGTTATCTGAGATCACTGGCAGGCCGGTTCCCCACTATTTCAAAAGCTTCGACGGAAATCATCAATCTTTCCGCCATACTGTCGCTTCCCAAAGGTACAGAGCACTTTGTATCCGATCTGCATGGGGAGAACGAACAGTTTCTCCATGTTTTGAAAAACAGTTCCGGTTACATAAAGGAAAAAATCGAGGAAGAATTCGGCAATACGCTCAGTGAAAAGGATAAAAGAACACTGGCAACGCTGATTTACTATCCCGAGCAGAAACTGGCTCTCATCGAGAAACAGGAAACAGATATTGATGACTGGTACAAGATTACACTGAACCGTCTTCTGAAGGTAACCTGCCGGATTGCCTCCAAATATACCCGCTCCCGTGTCCGCAAGATGCTTTCTTCTGATTTTGCATACATATTTGAGGAAATTATTTTCGAAAATGACGTAAATCACGACAAGGATGATTATTACAATTCCATCATTTCAACGGTGATCAATATCGGACGCGCGCCTGCATGTATCATTGCGCTCTGTCAGACGATCCAGAGACTTGCAGTTACACATCTGCATGTTCTGGGGGACATCTACGACAGAGGTCCCGGCCCTCACATTATCATGGATACACTGATGGACTACCATTCCGTTGACATCCAGTGGGGCAATCATGACATCACCTGGATGGCTGCCGCCAGCGGTCACCCGGCATGTATCGCCGTTGTACTCCGTTTTGCTGCCCGCTACGGAGAGCTTGACATCATCGAAGACGGCTATGGCATCAATCTGGTTCCCCTGCTGCGCTTCGTTACGGCAACCTATCCCAACAGCCCGGGTTCCAATTTCAATATTCATTATAATAAAGAAACCTACAATGAAATGGATCTGGAATCCGATCGCCGGATTCAGAAAGCCATGGCAATCATTCAGTTCAAGCTGGAAGGTCAGGTCATTAAGGCGCACCCCGAATTTCATATGGAGGACCGCCTTCTTCTGGAGAAAATCGATTATCAAAACGGTACCATCAATCTGGACGGAAAGATTTATCCTCTCAATGATACCGATTTTCCCACCATCGATCCTGCAGACCCCTTTAAACTTACCCCCGAAGAAGAGGCTGTTATGGACCGGCTTGTTTCTGCCTTCACCCACAGCGAAAAACTGAACCGACATGTACGTTTCCTGTATGATAAGGGCAGCCTGTATCTGATCTACAATAACAATCTGCTCTATCACGGATGCGTTCCCTTTGATGATGACGGTAATTTTATCAAAGTTCAGGTAGGTGAAAAGCATCTTTACGGCAAATGCCTTTATGATGAGCTGGATACTCTGTGCCGCAAAGCCTACTATCTGCCGCCGGGTCCCGAAAAGACCTACGCTCAGGATATCATGTGGTTTATCTGGTGCAATAAAAATTCCCCTCTTTTCGGCAAGAACAAGATGGCTACCTTTGAACGGTATTTTATTGATGATGAAAGTACCTGGGTGGAAGTGAAAAATCCTTATTACAAATTTCTGGAAGACGAAACAGCGATCAACAAGATTCTGACCGCCTTTGAGCTTGATCCGGAAAAATCCCGGATCATCAACGGCCATGTTCCCGTTAAGAATAAGGAAAATCCTGTAAAATGCAGCGGTAAACTCATGATCATTGACGGTGGCTTCTCCAAAGCCTACCAGAAAACAACCGGCATTGCCGGCTATACTCTGGTCTATAATTCAAAGCGCATGTTCCTGGCTGCGCATAAGCCATTCACTTCCACCGAGGAAGCGATTGCCAATGAAGACGATGTTCACTCCGATCATATGATCGTTGAAAACTTCCCGCACCGTCATCTGGTTGCCGACACGGACGATGGCAAGCTGATTCAGGAGCAGATCGCCGATCTGAAAGAGCTTCTGTATGCATACCGTCAGGGCATTATCCGTGAATCCTCCAAATACTTCTGATCTCTTGTGACTGTTTTTTCTGACTGATGATGGCAGAATTATAAAAAGACCGCCGTACCCGGAACCTGCCGGATACAGCGGTCTTTTTGTGTATTCTGAAGAAAACAGGCTTTCCCGTCTCTGACTATCTGAAATAGGTCCGGATCAGTTCCAGCGTGCGTTCAATATCTTCTTTTGTATGCGCCGCAGAAACAAACATAGCTTCAAACTGTGACGGTCCGAGATGCACATGATTGTCCAGCATATAATGGAAATATCGTCCGAACTGGGCTGTATCGGCTTTCTGCGCTGTCTCATAGTTCACAACAGGATCCGGAGTGAAGAAAATACTGCCCAGTGATCCCTCATAATTGATCGTACAGGAAGCACCGCTTTCCTTCAGAATCCTGTCGATACTGCTGAAGAGGCAGGTTCCCATTTCGTTCAGTTTTCTGTAAATATCAGGATTTTCTTTCAGAATCTGCAGCTGAGCAATGCCTGCTGCCATGGCAATGGGATTGCCGCTGAGTGTTCCCGCCTGATAAACCGGTCCAAGAGGAGATACCACCGACATAATCTCCCTGCGTCCGCCATAAGCGCCTACCGGCATACCGCCGCCGATAATCTTACCGTAGGTTACCAGATCTGCCTGGATTCCGAAATACTCCTGTGCTCCGCCTGCTGCCAGCCGGAAACCGGTGATTACTTCATCGAAAATCAGAAGTGCTCCGTATTTTGTGCACAGTTTCCGCAGACCTTCCAGAAAACCTTTCGCTGGAGGTACAACACCCATGTTGGCGGCAACCGGCTCTACGATTACGGCAGCCACCTGATCCGGATACTGGTCAAAAACGGCCTGTACGCTGGTAAGATCGTTGTATACAGCGGAAAGTGTATCCTCCGTGCAGCCTCTGGTTACACCGGAACTGTCAGGTACGCCGCCCTCCATAACACCGGAGCCTGCCTTGATCAGAATGGAATCACTGTGCCCGTGATAGCATCCTGCAAATTTTACGATCTTGTTGCGTCCGGTATATCCCCGGGCCGCACGAAGAGCACTCATAACTGCCTCAGTACCGGAATTTACCATACGCACCATCTCCATACCGGGAACCATACCGCAGATCAGCTCTGCCATAATAACTTCCCGTTCTGTGGGTGCACCGAAGCTGAGTCCGTCCATACATGCTTCTGCCACTTTTTCACGGACTTCCTTCTGATTATGTCCCAGAATCATGGGGCCCCATGAACCAATATAATCGAGATAAGTGTTTCCGTCTTCATCTGTAATATACGCACCCTGCGCAGAGGTGATAAATCTGGGAGTTCCTCCCACACTGCGGAAAGCACGCACAGGACTGTTTACACCCCCGGGAATTACTTTTACCGCTCTTTCAAAAAGTTCTTCTGATCTGCCCATCAGTCAGTCTCTCCTTCCTCTTCAACAAACTGTTTCAGCCATTTTCTCATACCGGCTGCCACACGCCTGACCAGCCTGTGGTTTTTTCCTCCGGCACACACGCCGGCAATCACATCCCCCTGCCGTACAATGGCGGGGAAATAAAAATCGCACTGGGATTTATCCGAAGCATTATTAACAAGAAGCCCCTGTTTTTTGCCCTCCCGGCAGATTTCCCTGTTCAGGCAGGCATTGTCTGTCGCTGCAATCACCATAAAATAATCGTCTGTAATCATATCCGGTGCATACGCCTGTTTCAGCAAAGTCAGCTGCCCGGTATCTCCGTACTGCTGAATCGATTCCCTGCATTCGGGAGCCGCCACTGTAAGACAGGCCCCGAAGGTAAGAAGTGTTTCAACTCTGCGCAGCGCAATACTGCCCGCTCCCACAATCAGGATTTTTTCCCCTTTTATATCAAAAAACATAGGGAAATAGCCATTTACATTATTCTCTGAATCATATTTGCCGGTCATCAGTTTTCCTCGTAAATTCTGGCCACTGCTTCCATACAGTCACGCCAGGTACTGATGCAGAGATTATCTCTCAATCCAAAAAGAATTTTATTCACAACCTTCGAAGCGGCCGTTTCGATTGCCTTTTCCAGTTCTTCCTTTTCTTCCTCAGAAGCATTCAGACGGCGCATAGGTTTCGTCAGGCGCAGTTCCACATCCTGCGCAGCCTGCGCACAGACCTGCTGAACCACCGGTACCAGATCTCTGCATCCATACCAGAGATTAAAATCATCGATAAATTCCTGCAGGATTGTCTCTGCCTCTTCAGTTGCTTTTTTCAGCTGCTCATGCTCAATCTCCAGACCAAAACTGTCAATATCGTACAAAGTGATTCCATCCAGATTTCCCACTTCTCTGTCGATATCCCGCGGCACCGCCAGATCAATCATAATGACATTCTTTTTTCTCGGAACCTGGGTGACCTCGCAGTATTTTACCGTACAATTGGGGCTGGCTGTTGCGCTGACCACCAGATCACAGTATTTCAGATATTCCATACGATCCCCGTAATTAATACGGGAACAGTTTCCGGGAATCTGAACCTGTCCGTTATGGTACTGTCGTACCGTAACCGTAACATCCGCGCCTTCTTTAATAAGCGCAGCTGCCGCAAGCTTTCCCATCTCTCCATTACCGATTACCATACAGGTCAGGCTTCCCAGATCGATTCCCTGAGCCTTCAGATTATGAACCGCACCCGTGATAGCCGAGGTATCATTTCCCGTCAGTCTGACCTGGGTCTTTACCTTTTTTCCTGCGGATACTGCTGTGCGAAACAGCGTTTCCAGTACTTTATCCGTACAGAAAACTTCTCTGGACAAAGACAGGGCATTTTTCACCTGAGTGATAATCTGATCATCACCGATAATCTTGGATTTCAATCCGCAGGCCGTTTCGAACAAATGTCTGACTGCTTCATCCCCTTCACGCTCGGTGAAAAAGCACCTGTACTCCTGTGTCGTAACCCCCTTCAAACCGCACAGTTCATCATACAGCGAAAACGGTACTTCTTCATCCACACTGACCCACAGCTCCATGCGATTGCAGGTTGAAAGAATAATGACTCCGTCAATCCCTTTTCGTTCTTTCAGCGTTTCCATGGCATGACAGGCTCCGGCCCGGGTAAAGGAAAAAAGTTCACGGTACTCCACTGCTGCCTTGCTGTGGTCAATGCCTATCATTTTTATCTTGTTCATGTTTCTCCCCCGACATATTTTTACATACTTCGTAAAAAAAGCTGGAACACATACCCGCATTCCAGCCTTTCAATCACATCATCATGCACATCATGCCGTGATTTGCTTATACTCTTGATAAATATTCGCCTGTTCTTGTATCGATCTTAATCTTATCCCCAAGATTAACAAATAAAGGTACATAAACCAGTGCGCCGGTTTCTACAGTTGCAGGTTTTGTAGCGCCTGTTGCAGTATCACCCTTGAAGCCGGGTTCTGTATCTGTGATTTCAAGTTCAACAAACAGAGGCGGCTCAACTGCAAATACATTGCCCTTATGTGAAATAACCTTGACCATCTCGTTCTCTTTAACGAACTTCAGAGCATCGCCGATCTGATCATGATTCAGACCGATCTGTTCAAATGTATTCATATCCATGAAGTAGAACAAATCGCCGTCATTGTACAGATACTGCATCTCAACTCTGTCGATACGTGCTTCTTCAAACTTTTCAGTAGGTCTGAAAGTCTTTTCAACAACACCGCCGTTGATAATGTTTTTCAGTTTGGTTCTTACAAAAGCAGCACCTTTACCGGGTTTTACATGCTGAAATTCAATAATCTGATAGATGTTATTATCATATTCGATGGTAATACCATTTCTAAAATCGCCTGCTGATAACATAGAAAATTTCCTCCTTGAGTCGTTCCTTGCCTTTTAGGCCTTTCCGTTCCGAATACATATCAGAACAGTTCAATTCATTTTATACTAAAAACAGTTCAATTTCAACTGTTTTTCCCGTTTTTCTGTGATTTCTGTTTACTGTAAAAAAACAGTACAATCTTTTCCAGGTAACGTTTTAATACAATCTGGATTTCCTCTTTGGGATGAATCGGCTTTACCAGTATGCTGTAAAGCCCTGCTCTTCTTGCTCCGAAAACATCCGTAAAGATCTGATCGCCTACAAAAAATACCTGATCTCCCGGCAGCCCCATCTTTTCAACCGCTTTCAGATAAGCCTTTTTTGACGGCTTATGAGCATCATATACATAAAAGGCTCCGCCAATATCCCCGGCAAACGAAGCAACTCTCGGCTCTTTGTTATTCGATATCAGACAGAACCGGTATCCCATCTCCCGAAGTTTTTCAAAATGCCGGATTGCCCTCTCATCCGCCGGTGCTCCGTGGGGAACCAGAGTATTGTCAATATCATAGATAATACCGCGGTATCCCCGGTCATACATCCGTCTGTAGTCAAGCGTAAACGTACTGTCCCGATATTCATCCGGATAAAAAGCTGATAACACTGCCATAGATCAACCCTGCTTTCGATACAGTTTTTCCAGTTCAGCCAGAAATGTATTCACATCTCTGAATTCACGATACACCGAAGCAAAACGGACATAGGCAACTTCATCCAGTTCTTTTAACTGCTTCATCACCAGCTCGCCGATTGTATTGCTGCGGACCTCCTTGTCCTCCATCGAATAAATCTGTGCTTCGATACTGTCTACTGCAGCATTGATCGCACTGGTCGAAACCGGACGTTTGTGACATGCCCGCATAATTCCGCTTTCGATTTTGGAACGATCGTAAGGCTCACGGTTGTTATCTTTTTTAATCACCATCAGAGGTATGGTCTCAACCTTTTCGTAAGTCGTAAACCTGCGGCTGCAGGCATCGCACTGCCTGCGCCGTCGGATCGAACTGTTATCCTCTGCCGGTCTTGAGTCTATTACTCTTGTATTATCTTCACCACAATACGGACATTTCATAACTTTATTTCTCCTGTTTTCCCTGCTTCCCGCAGGAAAGTTCCTTTGGATTTATCTCTACCAGTATGATCTCCTCACCAAACTGCTTCACACAGCAGAAAGGTATCACAAATTCATTATCCTTCCCCCGGCATGAAAACAATCTGGGAGGTCCCGGAATAATCAATGCTTCAATTAATCCCGTTTTGGGACAGAATTCCACGTCTGATACAAATCCCAGTTTTCTGCAGTCACAGATATTTACTACTTCTTTGTCACGACAGTCAAACAATCTCATAAAATCAGGCTCCGAAAAATCTTCCGTTCCTCTTATCATATGAGAAAAGGTGACTGCTTAATCTTACCAGCGTCCGAATTCTGCCAGTTTCAGATCAGGATTCCTTTCTTCCACCATACCCACGCTCCATCTGTTGGCAAAGAGAAGAAGAGGATTACCCTTCAGATCCTTGATCCGCTTCATGTCGGAAGTTCCCTGAATCTTATTCACATCAATATCTTCATTCTCAATCCAGCGGATATACTCATAGGGAAGCTGCTCCAGACGCACTTCCACATTGTATTCGGTTTTCAGACGGTGCACCAGCACATCAAACTGCAGCACGCCGACTACACCTACTATGATCTCTTCCATACCTGTGTTGAATTCCTGGAAAATCTGAATGGCACCTTCCTGCGCAATCTGACTGACGCCTTTTATGAACTGCTTTCTCTTCATGGTATCCGTCTGACGCACTCTCGCAAAATGCTCCGGAGCAAACGTGGGGATTCCCTCAAAAGCAAACCGGGTTCCGGGCTGGCAGATTGTATCACCGATATTAAAGATACCCGGATCAAACACACCGATAATGTCACCCGCATATGCTTCTTCCACGATCTTCCTTTCCTGAGCCATCATCTGCTGAGGCTGGGAGAGCTTGATCTTTTTCTCGCCCTGAGTATGGTAAACCTCCATACCTGCTTCAAATTTACCGGAGCAGATCCGCATAAATGCAATACGGTCTCTATGAGCCTTGTTCATATTCGCCTGAATCTTGAACACAAAAGCTGAAAACTGATTCTCAACCGGATCGATCAGGCCAATATCGGAATTTCTTGCCATCGGCGCATAAGTCATGGCGAGGAAATGCTTCAGGAAAGTTTCTACACCGAAGTTCGTCAGTGCGGAGCCGAAAAATACCGGTGACAGTTCCCCCCGGCTGACCATCTCCTGATCAAATTCCTGCCCTGCGCCATCCAGCAGCTCAATATCTTCCATCAGCTGATCATAATACTGGAATCCGATCACATCTTCCAGATTGGGATCATCTATGGAAATATTCTCCACAGCTACCTCTTTCATACCACTGTCCGCTGCCGTAAATTTGGAGATTACCCTTGTGTTTCTGTCATAGGTTCCCTTAAAGTTTTTACCGCAGCCGATAGGCCAGTTTACAGGACATGTAGCAATCCCAAGAACATTCTCAATGTCATCCATCAGCTCAAAAGGATCATTGGCTTCCCGGTCCAGCTTATTGATAAATGTAAAAATCGGTATATGCCGCATCACACATACTTTGAAAAGTTTAATTGTCTGCGGTTCCACACCTTTTGATGCGTCAATTACCATAACTGCAGAATCTGCAGCCATCAATGTCCTGTACGTATCTTCTGAGAAATCCTGATGCCCCGGAGTATCCAGAATATTGATACAGTATCCATCGTATTCAAACTGCATTACAGAAGAAGTAACAGAAATACCTCTTTCTTTTTCAATTTCCATCCAGTCTGAGACTGCATGTCTTGCCGTTTTTCTTCCCTTAACAGACCCGGCCAGATTAATCGCCCCGCCGTAAAGCAGCAGTTTTTCCGTTAATGTGGTTTTACCGGCATCCGGATGCGAAATAATGGCAAAAGTCCGTCTTCTCTCTATTTCCTGTTTCAGGTCAGACACTTTTGTTTTCCTTTCAGTCTTTTAATATTGTAGATTCTATTTCAAAATTACACACATCAAGTTATTATACTTAAAAAGTGCTTCCTTGACAACAGCTTTTGGAAATTTTGCGAAAATCCCGTTTCCATCCTCTGAAAATCTCTTCGCTGTTATCTCCGTAATCCTTCCCGTCCATCTCCTGCTCGATTTTTTCTTTTTTCCTGTTGAAGTTTTCCTGCCACTTTCGCATGGTAATCACATGAATTTCGGAAAAAATACCAGGATCACAGACCTGTACCGGGCTGATGCAGGACAACTCAAACAGTTCCTGCAGAACAGACTCCTGATGAAGATATTCATACGCTCTGGACAACGCATCTCCGGCTGCCTTCCATTCAAACGCAGCCATATAAATCTTCCCCAGGCTGTAATAAATCATCCCTGTTTCTTCATCGCTTTTTCCGATTCGCTTCTGCCCGTTATCATGAAGCAGCTGAAGATATATCTCCGCAGCTTTGTCATATTCTTTATGCTTCAGGAAAAGATCAGCCTGAAGTTTCTTTTTCCCTGAATCCGGGAGCTTCTGAAAAACGGATACCTTTTCTTTCAGAAACTTCCGTTCTGTTTCATCCATATCTCCTGTGGCACAGGCCAGCTCTCCGGCCAGAACCACAGAGCTGACCTGAGATACCCTGGAAACAACCAGTTCCGCCAGATCACGCCTGTTCAGGTCTTCGCGAAGGAAACGCATCAATTCCGTATCAAAAAACGCGTCATCAATCAGATACAGGAAATGCTGCAGAAAATAACTCAGTTCTTCCAGAGAATAGAGGTGAATTCCGGCAGCAGCCACATACAAAGGATTTTTTACTTCTCCGGTATCCAGGCACCTGACAATTCTTCCCATACAAGATCCCTCCTGACTTTAAACATTGTAACTCTGCTCTATTATCTGTCCGGTTGACGGATAAAACTCTCCAAAGCCCAGATCCTCCACCCGTACTATCATGGTGTTAACCCGGGGGAAAGCAATTGAAAGCCTGATTTTCGTTCTGGATCTTCCATCACTCATGAATGCTGAAAGATCCAGCGGCAGTTTATAGCTTTCCTGCGCTCCGGTATTCCTGACAAACAGATTCAGACAGTTCTGCCCGATCAGATTAAGATCAGTCGATGTTCTGGCTTCATAACAGCTCGTACCTGCCCGTGCAAGAACCAGCTGTTCATTCTCCCCCTTTTCATCAACAAATATACTAACCGTTACGCTGATTCTTCCATCACAGATACAGCGATACGGAAAATTCCTGTATTCATCCGCAATATGATATGCCGCAAAAGCGGCACCCATACCATATAAGGCCTCTGCCTGATAAACTTTTCTGTTTTTCTGTGAAGAAATACTCAAAATAAATTGTCTGGCCCAGGAAATATTATGAAATCCCTCGCCGCAGAGCATAACGCTGCTGACAATCTTTCCGGACATTTTTTTCTGTGCCAGCCCCGCAAACCAGCGGTCTGCCGCAATTCTCTCCTCTCCTTCCTTCGCGGTCATCTCCATGGAAGGGGCACCGTCGATCCTCTCCACATGTGCCTGGGCAGTAACAGGACGCAGACCTTTAATCTGACTGACCTCATAACAGAACAGCCCTTTTCGGCTGTAATCAAACAACAGACTGACATTGCTCCATATCTCGCGTTTCTGGCTCATCAGATAATACATAAAAGATTCCTGACGATTCAGAACATGAATGTTCAGAGGATCCATTCCCAGCCTGCTGCAGATCCGGCTGATTTTCTCTGATTCCCGTATTCCCGCCTTTTCCAGACAGATTGCGAGACTTCCGACCTGATTCATACCGGAGCGTTTCACAGCCTCGTTAAGAACATAATTCATATACTCCTGCAGCATATCTTCATCAGTATAACATTCTCCATCAATTTTCAGATACTGACCACTTTGAAACAGAGATACCAGACGGTTCAGGACAACGCAGCCTTCCTTTCCCCTGGATTCCCAGGCTTTTTCGCCTGCATACCATCGATGCTCATTCTCATCAAAGCACAGACAGGCAGGAATTTCATATATTCCGGCCTGATTTTCCAGTTTCTGAACTGTCCTGCTTTCAGGATTAAACCATGCCATGCTGCATCCGGCATCATCCAGTTCAATTCCCAGATATAAACTTTCCATCCTCATATCAACTTTCTATTTTTATTAAACAATATAAACGACGTTTTGCCGTAATGCAGAACATCTCTGAAATCTGTTATTTTCCTACAGAGTCCACCAGTTTCAGCATTTTTTCATAGTTTTTCATTTTCTCTTCAACCGGTTTCCCGTTTTTCAGGCAAAGGGCTATTTCCTGCAGGATGCCATAACGATCTGTCCGTTCTGCGGATTCTGTCTCTGCACATTCTGCCTGACGATCATAATTCTTCATTGCATAATCCCGACTCTCTGTATATTGCCACTCCGTTGTCTGTTCGCCGCAATGAAAACGGTAACAGACTTCCTCTCCGGAAAATATTACAATCCCGGCAGAATACAGACAACTGTACACCTGCCAAACCTTCACCCGATATTTCGACTCCGGCTCGCCGTCCACATAATATTCCAGCCACAAACTTTTCTGTTCTTTTTTTACTCTGTCACGAAGATCTTCATGGAATGCACCTGCCGGAGAAAGGTTTACAGAAAGAACCGGTATTGATAACAGCCCGTATTGAGCAGCCTCTTTTTGAACAAAATCCAGATTCATCCCCAGTGCAAGCATATTCTGACACATTTCTTTCAAAATAATATGCTCAATCTCATGGTTCAGGCCGGATTCCTGATCATATTTCAGACAGGCCAGCTGGCACGGAACAGTGAGAGCGGAGAGATTCCCGGAATGAATTACCATGCTCTGCAGCGCTGCCATGACATCTGCTTCCATATCACTGCTTTCGCATAAATATTCATGGCAGATTCTGTTGATCGCTGCCCGAACCAGAAGTTCAGCCTGCTCCAGTTCCACAACTGAGACAAATACCTCCTGAAGCATATCCATGTCCGTCTCTTCTTCCATCAACAGGTTCAGAAGCAAACTCAGCTTTAATTCATCACAATTCAGATTTCTGTCCCGACAGACTGTGTATAAACTTTGAATCAGTTCTTTTTTCCCCTGACAATTCCGCGCCAGATACCTGAGCAGAAAATCATCAAGAATTCCTTTCTGAAACAGATATGTCAGAAGATTCATCAATTCAATACTCGTTTCATTCTCCGGATACCGCGCAAGTGCCTCTGCCAGTTCCAGAAGCAGACCATCATCCACAGATTCCCAGGATAAACCGGATAAAAAGCCGGCCGCTTCTGTGTAGTACTTTCTATGAATCAGAATTTCAGTAAAAGCTGACATCTGTTCCCCGTTCATCATATCAGAGTATCTGCAGACCGCCTGAATATCTGAATGTTCAAAACGTCTTCCACTTTTATCTTCCATGATAAAATCAATCAGTTTTTTTCTAAAATTATCATCCAGTGATTCATCTTTCAGATACTGCATACACAGTCGGAAATCACAGGAACCGAAATCTCCCTGAAGAATCCGGTCATGTGTTTTCATCAGAAGCAGGGTTTCATCGTCCGGGCAGAGTTTTTCACAGCATTTCATCAATTGTTCATCCTGCATAAGGGGACAGACTTTCAGATTCATTCCCCCGATTCTTTTTCCCTGACGGTCCTGCAGATGAAATCTTCCATTTCCCCCGGGCACGCACAAACAGGTTTTTCCATTAATAAATACACTTGTCTGAGGTTCCTTATAAATACCGCTTTCAAAAACAACCTGGTATCCGTCCGGAACCTGTGCCTTAACCTGCACCAGATACAGCATGGGAATCAGAGCCTGAGCCAGTTCACTGTCCAGAATATCAGGTGTAATGATTTCCCCTGCAAGAAGAGCCAGATCCTCACTCCAGCAGCTTCTCATAATCTGATTTTTTACAAAATCCTGCATACCACGAGTATAGTGAGTATAAATCCGGTCATCTTCCGTATAGAACTGCAGCACATTCAGCAAAAGCTTTGTATAAATCTGAGGATTCACCAGTTCATCCAGTGAAAAATAGAGCAGAACTTCACGGTTTACAGGTTTCTCATAACCGGAAGGCAAAGTATACATATAGTAATCGAAAAGTCTTGCTATTTTCATGCCTGCTTCAACAGCCTGCTCATAAAATGCAAATGCACGGCTGCTTTTCCTGTCAGATCGGATCATCACAGTACACAATGCTGACAGCATCTCTCTGGAAGGATACTGTTCATACATTTTTTCATACATCCTGCATATATATGCCGTATACAATTCAGGTCTGCACAAAGATACACTTTCTGCGGTTTTTCCTGATATCATATGTTTATTAATACCGGTATACAGGCAGTGGCCTGTCCATTCGTCAATTCCTGCATCCAGTATCTTTTCCATCCGTGGATCATCCAGAAGGGAAGCGCCATAAAAGAACAGATACGGGCTGGTATTGCCGTTATGATATAGACGCTGCAGTTCTTCCCACAGATTCACCGGTTCCCTGTCCGCAAGCTGCAGGCATCCGCAGCACAGAAGCAAAACCATATCCGGATCTCCGGGTTCTTTATCCAGCGCCATCTGTATGTAGCTTCCAAGCTGCTGTTTTCTGACTGCTGCCTCCCGCATCTGATGCTGCGTCCGGGCAATTCCATACTGCAGGTTCAAAAGCATGCAATACTCAATACAATGCTGCTTTCTGGCAGAAATAATCACATTACGGATCTTGCTTTCAAGTTTTGCTGCATATGCAGCATTGCCGTTTTCAAGAGCAGCCATCGCTTCATATAGTTTATACCGGATACAATCCGGTCTCAAACGGACAAGGGTCTGAACTCCGGCAGTAATCATCCCCAGCAGTTCTGTCTGCTTTTCCTGCATCTTCTCCTGCCTGAAAAGAAGCAGCCTTTCCAGATTCAGCTTTGTCAAACGGATTTTTTCTTCTTTTTCTCTGCGGATATTCCGGGGAAGTGTCCTCCGGCGGGGTATCTGTCCGCTTTCACCTGAAACTTTTTCAGTACTATTTTCTTCGGAACAATGCTTTTCCTCCGGCACTTTGAAATGCAGCGGAATCACATATTCACCACCGTTATAACGCAGAAGTATCCCATCGGTACTCCACTCTTTTCTGTTGAAAACCCGTCCCGGTATCAGTTCATAATGCAGTGTGGTATTCCCCCGAAAAATGTTTTCCTTCATGATTAAAGCCGGGTGAAGCGACTGTACCGTGCCAACCGGTTCCACATCGTTTTTGCTGTAAACAGCAATGGACCCGCTTCGCTTTTCGGTTCCCTCCCAGATAATTTCACCCTTATCCACGCTGATTACCGCCTGTGCATATACATGTTCCGGTTCACCTGCCGCCATCTGTTCCAGCACTGTTTTAAAAGCAACCGTCATGATTCATCCTCTGTATTTCTGTTTCTTAAATGTTCTATACGCTCTGCCATCTTCTTTTCATAGCCAAGTGTACCCGGATGGTAAAAAGCGATACCTGCCAGCTCATCAGGCAGATACTGCTGTTCTACATAATGCTCCGGATAAGCATGTGCATACCGATAGGAAATGCCATGCCCCAGCTGCGCTGCTCCACTGTAATGTGAATCCTGAAGATGCGGTGGAATTGTCGCAATCTTTCTATTCCGCACATCCTCAAGAGCCGCATCGACTGCCATATAGGAACTGTTGCTTTTGGGTGCACAGGCAATATACACCACCGCCTGAGCCAGTACGATTCTGGCCTCAGGCATACCCAGACGTTCCACGGCCTGAGCTGCCGCCACGGCCAGAACCAGTGCCTGAGGATCGGCATTGCCCACGTCTTCAGATGCACAGATCATAATTCTGCGGGCAATGAAGCGGATATCTTCTCCCGCCTGAAGCATTCTGGCAAGATAATATACTGCCGCATCCGGATCCGATCCCCGCATACTCTTGATAAAAGCCGAAATCGTATCATAATGATTATCACCTTTTTTATCGTAACGAACCGCTTTCCTCTGAATACATTCCTCTGCAACCTGCAGAGTAATATGAATCTGATGATTTTCATCCTGAGGTGTTGTCAGAACCGCCAGTTCAATCGCATTGAGTGCCATCCTGGCATCTCCCCCGGAAACTTCCGCAAGGAAACGGCAGGCATCCTCATCCAGAACAGGTGAAAAACTTCCCATCCCTTTTTTCTCATCTGTTACCGCCCGTTTCAACAACACCATCACATCCTCCGGCGACAGCGGCTTCAGTTCAAAAATCATCGACCTTGACAGAAGTGCTCCATTCACCTCAAAATACGGATTTTCCGTAGTCGCACCGATCAGAATAATGGTACCATCTTCCACAAAGGGAAGCAGATAATCCTGCTGCCCTTTATTAAAACGGTGAATCTCATCAATAAACAGAATTGTTTTCCTGCCATACATTCCCGAAAGTTCTTTAGCCTGGCTTACCACTTCCTCCATATCTTTTTTCCCTGCCGATGTGGCGTTAATCTGCTGAAAACTTGAACTGGTCGTATTGGCGATTACTCTGGCCAGTGTTGTTTTCCCTGTTCCCGGAGGGCCGTAAAAAATCAGAGAACTGATCTTATCTGCCTGAATCGCTCTGTAAAGCAGTTTATCAGGTGCCAGTATATGTTTCTGACCCACTACCTCAGAAAGTGTCTGCGGTCTTAAACGCGAAGCAAGCGGCGCTTCGCTCTCCTTCTTCTTTTCATTTATATATTCAAATAAATCCATGGTTCTCCCTGACTGTAATAAAACTGAGTAACTGTTCAGAGCCACCCTCGAAAACACTGTACGTTTTCTCGGTGTGGCGTACACTGGAAATCAGTCTTTATTATAGCAGTGGCACCCGGATTATTCAATCATTATCTCATCCACTGTACAGAAACGATACCCCTTTTCAAGAAAGATATCCGCAACCTTCAGCGCCGCTTCCACCGATGTTTCATACACATCATGGAGAAGGATAATGGATCCGTCTTCTGTCTGCTGAAGAATACTTCTGACTACAGCATCTGTATTCTGCACCTTCCAATCGTACGGATCCACATCCCACAATACCGCTTCAAGGCTGGTCTCTTGCTGCAGTTTTTCGTTCCAGCATCCAAACGGCGGCCTGATATAGCCGGTTCTGAACCCCGACGCCTGATAAATTGCTTCCTGGGTTTTCCTGATCTCTTCCAGAGCACCGGCTTCACTGCATGTTGTCAGCTGTACATGGGAATATGTGTGATTACCCACCTGATTTCCTTCATCCACCATACGCTGAACCAGCTCCGGATATTCCTCTGCACTTTTTCCTATGACAAAGAACGTTGCCCGGATTCCTCTTGCTTTCAGACCATCCAGAAGCTTTTCCGTCCAGACAGGATGAGGTCCGTCATCAAACGTCAAAGCAATCTCCATATCTCCTGATTCCATGGAATATGGCTGATCCGGCTGTACCTGCTCCTGTTCCCATGCTTTCACTATATTCTGCATCGGATCAGATAAACCCGGCAATATCCATTGTGATACAGCTGTCAGCATGATCATCAAAAGGAAAACAACTGCCGGAATCCATCCTGAAAACGATACTTTTCCACGCTTTTTCAACGATATTCCTTCATACTGTTCTTACCAAAGAATATGTAGGGACAGATTGCCGGTATGCCTTTCGCAGCATTCCATGCTGAAAAATACGTATTAACAAAACATGTGCTGCTTTTCCACAATTACTGCATATTTGCGGCAGCTGACCTGAGCTTTTTTTCCTCCGGGCAGTGAAAACCAGGATGTGATTTCAATATCCATAACTCCTTTTTTTAAACTTACCTCATGAAGTACCACATCAAATTCCGCATCCGCCCCGAGTATCAGAAACAGTTCGCCCAGAAAATCCGCATACAGTTCCTGATCTGTGGTAACAGAATAGTTTTTCTTTATTACCGCAGCTTCCAGACTGTGGCGCATGGACATCTCCATGGCCATCTCCAGTTCCTCATGATGCAGCTGTTTGGTCTCCATACTGTATATGCACTGAATCCCGCCTGTCAGAATACAGATCAGAATAAAAGCGGCCGTAATCTGTCTCATGTCAACCCTTTCCTGATAATTTCCCGGTTAAGCCTTGCACCGGCAAATTCACACCTCTCAATCAGTTCCCGGATCAGCAGGATCCGTGTACGCCCATATCTTATGCTGCGAATCGTTTTGGAATCTCCGGCACCTGTTTTCGGTGTCCGGAATTCCACCCGGTATTTTTTCACTTTCCAGACAGCATACAACACCGTATCCTTCTCAGGAATAAAGCTTTTTCCCGGTGCCAGAATACTCAGTTTCCCAATTGTATTTATGTCTGTATCAGCAGGCAGAATCTTTACTTCTTTCCGGCTCCAGCCCAGAAACACATACTGATCGCTGTTCAGTTCCGGAAGTGTATACTTTTGTGGGGACCAGAGTGCATACAGATGAATTATCCCGTTATGTTGATCTGTAAGATTTTTCACTTTTGCACAGTCCCCGTACTTTTTTTTGCCGTCTGCACTCAGACTCCATCCTCTGAAACTGCTTTTCAGCATAGTTGAAACAGGTTTCAGCTTTTTTCCTTTCCATGCGGTGTCTCCCGGTTCCAGTTTAACCGTGATCACCCTTGAAAAACCGCAGGAGATCAGTTTTCCGGCTTTTCCGTAAGTAAATGCCTGTTTTTTCATCGATCCGCCAGCTGCAGGATCATTTTTATGATACGATACATACCACCTGGATGGCTGAAACACCTTAAGCTGAATTCCGAAATAATTTTTCAGGGCTTTTCTTGTGCTCCCGGACCAGTCGGCTGCCTTCAGAATCTGATCCGGATTCTGATATACATTGCCGCGAAAGACAACCTCTCCGTTATCCAGTTCTGTAACTGTTCCCTGATCTGTTCCATTCAGAACCAGGCAAAGATAAAAATCAACCTGATAACGGATCCGCCGATTGTACATCAGGCTGCTGAAATCCGTACCGGGATATCTGCTCCGAAACCGTTCAAATAACCGGTCATAGGAAACCTGATACAAACTGTAATAGTATCCATCTTTCTTTACATAGCTGATTCTTCTGCAGCTTCCCGTACCGGAACCATCATCCAGCGCAATTCCGGTAACATACCGCTTTCCTCCGTCCATTTCCATTGCAAATTTCTGACCGGCAACGCCGTAGCGAATCCCTTTCGGGTCTCCCGCTTTTCCCCTGGATGAATAATAAAACGCTCCGTCAGAAAAGACAATCTGTCCGGTTCCATAAGTATTATAAAATGCAGCCGCATTGCTGAAAGTATGCGCTGCTGCAAAAGCAGAAGTATGCGGCAGCCACAGGAAAAACAATCCCGCTATCCATAAGACAGCCCCTCTTCCTATCTTGCGTATCCCTGAATCACCCCTTCCCTTTTACTGCCTGCATTCTTCCACGTATCAGGGACCCTGAGTTCATAATAGAGACTAAGTAACAGGCAGGTGTCTCCCTGCGTCCCATCAATTTGCCGGCATTCCAGACGATATCCCTGTTTCGCCGCCTCCTCTTTGCACTGCCGGATCACCGATTCATCCATCTGGCTGCATTCAATCCGATCCGACAGTTCATGGAAACAGGTCCTGGCCTGTAAAATATACAGATTGGAGGAAATCATCTGGGCAAGCAGCACACATCCTGCACACAGCAAAAGTGTCTGAATCATTGTTTCAATCCCGATTTTCATACTCTTTTCTCCAAAACCTCATACTGAATCTGCCGGACATTCAGAGGCCTGCAGATTGGCCGCGCTTCTTCCGTGAATCCCGTCATTATACGGCAGCTTCATACCGTTTTCTCTTTCCTGAACATACATATAACGGACATATTCCCGGTTCAGGGACATCTCCACCAGCCTCTCAGCCATACAGATACTGCCGGCTGCCAGTATCAGGCTTGCTGCCAGCAGCGCCAGTACTGTCATCCCCCATGATCTTGCCATCATACTCATTCTTTCCCTTGTACTCATAATGCTCCTGCAAAACTGTAAAATGCCTTCATTACATAAAACAGAACTCTGCCCACTGCAATCAGAATCAGGCAGCCTCCCATTTCTTCAATCATAGCTTTCATAAACGATACATCTCCCCCAAAAATGAAAACAGCATCAGGCTCAGATTCACCACCAGCATAATGACCGAAACCAGCATGGGAACCGCCGCCAGCATCCCCATCCATGACAACACAGAATCTGTTTTCAGTTCAAATGCAGTCTCTGTAAGGTGACGGTTCTGATCCAGCATGGCATAAATCTGCTCCTTAATTTCTTCCTTTCCCACATCATTGACAGCATAAAGCTGAAGCATAACCGCATGAATCTCCGGAAGATCAAATTCCTTCAGAAAATCCAGATAGGGCTGAATGGATACAGGATCTTCCTGCTGTTTTCTAATCATCCGATACAGAGGCCGTACCAGGACTTCCGGTGCACCATCCAGAGAATGGGCAATTGCAGTCTGGACATTCTCCGTCTGAAGCCGCAGTATCATGTCAAACATCCATTCAGGAAAATGCATGCTGATCTCCTGTTCCAGTCTGCGCACAGTGCTCCAGTACCGTATACCATGCACAGGAGAATCCAGCTGTCTGTACAGCTTTTCAAGCTGCCTGCTCTCACGGCTGTTCTCTTCCATCCCTGTTTTCTCCAGACCGGCCCCTGCGGACATGGTAGAAAAAACAATATACAGAACCTGAAAAATCACCAGACCTGTGCCTGTACAGAGCTGATATGCCGTAATATCCGCAACATCTGCTGCAGCCGGCATCATGCGCACAACAGCCAGACAGATCAGGCAGGACAGGATAACCGCCAGTACCAGGCGGCTCTGAATACTCTTTTTTCGTCCTGCAAACGTCTTCTGATTCTTCTTCCAGTCTCTCAGCTGATTCAGCAGAAGTTCCAGAGCCAGTACACAGTCTCCTCCCTGCTCCTCAACACGAATCAGAAATGTATGCAGTACATGCATAAGATGATGTCCGTATTCCGTCTCGATATGGATAAAAGCCCGCTGAAACAGATCATCCTCCACAAAATCACCTTCCAGCTTCTCCAGTGCTTCCGTCACATATCTTTTCAGATTGCCTTCCGTGATGCGGGAAACATCACGAAGTGCTGCCGGGATCTTGTGATGCCTGCGAAAACTGTATATCAGCTGTTCCATATAAAAAGAACTTTCTTCCAGCTTTCTTCTCTGATCTTCTTCCTTTTTCTTCTGGCGAATCAGTATCGGAATCATGCATGCCGATACACTGCCTGCTGCAATCAGCACAGGCAGCTTCAAATTGCACAGATAGGCAGTCACCAGAAAAAAGAGCGGCATTCTCCCCATCAAAACGATGCTGTTTTTCACCCTGTTCCTGTTAATATTCACTTTACACTGCCTCGTAAAACGGATCCGAAATTCCTGCAAATGCGAACTTCCGCATCATTGTTTCCGGTATCTTCGGTCTGGTCATCCGCCCATCTTCGTAAAACACTGTCATGGTATTCACTCCCTGACTCCGGTCAAAAAGTGCCGCCTGCTCTATCCTTCTGCAGATTCCTTTTCCGGGCACATTGTAACATCCGATCAGCACGCCCAGATTCAGAAAGGAATAAACATCATCCGTAACATCCTTTTTCATCATACTGCAGATACGGTCCGGAATCTTTCTGACATCATCCGTATGAATCGTTGTCATGCAGCTGACCCCCGTAGACATGGACTCCAGCAGATACTGTACCTCCAGCGACCTGGCCTCGGAAAGAATCAGCCAGCCCGGAAGCTGACGCATGGATGCTTTGATGGCCTTCCCATAGGAAAAAGTATCCCCTACTTTAATTTCAATCCCGTCTTTATCCGGATTAATGGTACGATACCTGATCTCCAGGTTATCCTCAACGGTAATCACTTTTCTGCTTGCAGGAATGTATGCCGTCATCGCCTTCAGGTATTCGGTCTTTCCTGCTCCCGGAAGGCCCGCTGCCACCAGAGTAAGCCCTGCACGGACCGCATTAGCCATAAAAATATCGAGTTCCTCGGTGCAGTAACCGGTATCCAGCATACGTCTGCGATTCAGACGTCGTATTCCGGGTGTCTTACGTATGGAAATACTCCTGCCGGTATTGGTCACAGACTCATGGATGATTGAAATGCGCAGTTCGTCTGTCTCAGCTTCCAGAAGGGGCTCATACTGATTAAAAGAACGGTTCATCAGATTGGCAATCCGCATACTGAACCGGTTCAGAAACCCCTTGTCAGCCTGATAGCCTGCTGCACGATACCTTCCTCTGGTCAGATGATCCACCCAAAGGTCACTTCCATTGTAGTTGATGTCTGTAATCTGGTCATCCCGGATAAACGGAAGAAGATCCCCAAATACTTCATCCTCCAGATATAACTCCGCCAAATTCTCCTCCTTACTTCAGTGCGGTCTTCGTAAAATCGGTAATCGTCTTCAGCACAGCCGTCTGAATAGCTTTACCTACCGGTTCTGACATGGCAACCAGAATCATAATACAGGCAATTACAAAAATAGCAATCCCGTACTCTTCAAGAAACGCTTTCATTGTCCTCCTTTCCGCTTTGCATCCGGCATCGAAACCTCCTCCTTCGATTCCATATTCCTAAAGCATAACTGACACATGTGCTATGTTAATCCGTTACGCAATTTACAGTAACACATGTGTCAGTGATTGTCAATATAGTCATAAATTTATAACAATCTTTATAATCCTTTTAGATTTGGCAAAAAAATTTAATAATCCCTGCGGATCAGTCTTCCCACACTTTTTCAGGGTACAGGCCGTTTCTGCGCATGGAGGCCAGGGCGTCCACCACAGACTGTTTATCCTCATGGTAAGTCACACCGTACCATTTATCCTCGGATTTCAGAACTTTCACATCTGCTTTTTCTTCTTCCAGAAGGGCCGTAACCACAAAAGGCAGGAAATATTCACATTTCAGAGGGTTGGAGGGCAGATTATCCTTCAGGAATCCGGCAAACCGGTTCTCCAGTTCCTTCAGAAAACTTTTTCCAAAGCCCCACATATTCATGGAAACTACTGTTTCCGGTGAAATATCAGTCCAGGTTTTTCCCTGATCTTCGGAATATGCCGCTCCTTCTCCCCGTTTGACGATCATGGTCCGTTCAGTCACACTGGACAGATTGCTGTTTTCATCCATAACACAGCAGCCTCTGGATACATGCCCGTTTTCTGTTAATGTATTGCCAAGGCGGTATCCTACCATCACATAATGGTATTTTTCATCATCCTCTGTTGAAGACAGATAGCTGTAAATCTGCCTGAAAGCAGATTTGCCATAGTAATCGTCGGAATTGATTACGGCAAAAGGACCGTCAAGGACATCCCTGCAGCAAAGCACTGCATGGGCAGTACCGAAAGGTTTCACACGTTCTTCAGGAACCTCAAATCCTTCCGGCAGATTGGTAAGTTCCTGATAAACGTAGACAACTTCCGCATGAGCAGCTGCTCTTCTGCCGATTCCCTCACGAAAAACCGCTTCGTTTTCTTTCTTTATTATAAATATGATCTTTTTAAAACCGGCTTCAATGGCATCATAAATGGAATAATCGATAATAATATTCCCCCAGGAATCCACAGGGTCAATCTGTTTCAGTCCTCCATACCGGCTTCCCATACCGGCAGCCATAATTACAAGTGCAGGTTCTTTCATATCGCTCCTCCTTCAATCCGGGATTCCGACCCGCCGCACGGTCCATCCATCCCTGTAATTACTTCCGAAAATTTCATAATCTTTTTTTGCAGTATTTTCCTGTCCTGCTGTAAAATCTTCACGAACATATCAGTATCATTATAATACAAAACCCCTTTACTGACCAGTCCCTGTTTTCTACAGGACGGACCGGCGCCGCATCCGTCTGTTTCTGTCTCCCAGCATCCCTTCCGCCTGCAGAAGCCGGTACAGTGTGGGAGAAAAATGAAATTCATTCATAAGATTCTCCACTTCCTCCAGATACTGCTCCTTTCCGGACATTTCCTGACGTACAGCACGAATCAGCAGATTTTTCGGTGTATTATCCATATCCACAAACTCCAGCAGCTGGGTTTTATAGCCGCAGTACTCCAGCAGATTGGCACGAACAGCATCTGTCATCAGCGCAGATGTTCTTTCTTTTACGATTCCGTAACGTCCCAGCAGGGACAGATTGTCGCTGGAAAACTGTTTGTTCAGTTCATGCTGACAGCAGGGAACCGAGAAACTCATGCGGGCCTTCCAGCAGATTGCATGGAACAGAGCATAATCTGTAGCCGTATCACAGGCATGAAGGGTAATCACCATATCAGCCGGTTTTTCACTTTTATAGCCGTTGATATCGCCCATTTCAAAATGCAGACCGGTGTATCCGTATTTTTCCGCGGCCCTGTTACAGTTTTGAATCACCGTCTCCTTCAGATCGAGGCCTGTCATATCCACCTTCATATGACGTATCTCCGTAAAATAATAATACAGAATAAAGGTCAGATATGATTTGCCGCACCCGAAATCAACGATTTTCAGGCAGTCCTGATTCAGATTTTTCACCGCATCATCCACGATTTCCACAAACCGGTTGATCTGGCGGAATTTGTCCTGCATGGAAGCCACAACCCGGCCGTCTTTCGTAAAAATCCCCATATCAACCAGCGGCGGAATCACTTCTCCCTCTGCCAGGATATACTGTTTCTTCCGGTTATGCTCCAGCTGCGCCTGGGGTTTTGAACTGCTTTCGTCCAGATTTTTCTTTTTCCAGGAAATTTTCCCCTTTCTTGAAATCAGAATACTGAACTCACAGTTTTCCGACCAGGCATTCATCTGCAGAAACTGTTCCGGCATGAAATCAGCGCAGCGGGAAACCGCTCTGGAAAATGCCAGATTCTCATGGAAGACCTGGGTTTTCGTATATCTTTCCACCTGATAATATCCTTTTTTCAGCAAAATATTGATTTTTTTATTCTCCTGGCTTTTTGAAACCGGCTTGCTGATCACCAGTTTATAAGGCCTGGACTCCATTATTTCCTGCACATGGGAGGAAAGTTCCGCCTTCATCGCCTCCGGATCCCGCTGATTTCTGTTATCTTCCATATCTTCTGCTCCTTCATCCATGATTTGCTCTTTCATCCATGGCTTTTTCCGATACCCTTCAATTTCTTTATGTTATATTTCATGTTATATTTCCTGCCGGAGAATCCGCAGAATATCTCCGGGTGTGGCCGCAAGGCTGTCCGCTCCCGCCTTTTCCAGTTCTTCCCTGCTTCCGTATCCGAAAAGAACACCGATGGCTGCAATTCCATGGCTGTGAGCGCCGATTATATCATATTCCCGGTCACCCACCATGACTGCAGTTTCCCGGTTTTCTGAAGTAATTCCCGCCTGCCGCAGTGCTTCACCTACAACTTCTGCCTTATTAACCCGGGTTCCGTCCAGAAAACTTCCCACAATCCCGTCAAAACAGGAAGTCAGACCAAAATGCTCCAGAATCTGCTCGCTGAACACCTGCGGTTTGGAGGTCGCCAGAAAAACCCGGCAGCCTTCTGCTTTCAGCTGGCACAGCGTCTCCCCCATCCCATCATAAACAGCATTCTCAAAAATACCTCCGGCACTGTAATATTCCCGGTAATACTGCACAGCCTTCATGGCCTCTTCCGTTGAAAATCCATAAAACCGCTCAAAAGAATCATTCAGCGGAGGTCCCACAAAACGCCGGAGAACGGCTCTGTCGGGATTTGTAATACCGAATCTGCTCAGCGCATACTGTACGGAATTCATAATTCCAGGTCCGGAATCCGTAATAGTTCCATCCAGATCAAATAAAACAACCTGATATTTCATAAATCATCTTCTCCTGTCTTTATTCATTTCCGGTCTTTATTCATTTCCGGTTTTTATCCATTTCAGCTTTTTATTCTTTATCACCGGATTTCCTCGTCTGTCATGGAAAAATCCTCATCTACACAGTCTGCCGCCGCCATGATATCCGGCAGTAAAAACGCTCCGGCGGCGGCTGCTGCGCCGGCCACAATCAGATGCAGGGTTTCTGCCAGACAGGGGGACCACACAGCAGTGCATCCTGCGGCAAGAAGTACCACAGGAATTCCTATCGGTACCGCAATACTCATATTTCTCAGATACCACCGCCGGCTGTGTTGTGTAAAAGCCAGCTGCTCCCGTACCTTTTCCAGTTCCGGTCTGATGCGGATCAGCACCGCCGCTGTCAGAAGCAGGGCCGTCACGACAAAACCGGCCGCATACCATCCTGCCCCCGACCGGTTCCGGCTCAGCTGATAAAGAGCTGTTATGTATACCATCAATGCGTCAAACAGCATGCCTGCTGTGTACAGGAGCATTACTTCCGCACCGCGCACCTCCGGTTCCTGAATCCATTTTCCGATAATCCGCCGCGTCTCCCCTGTCAGATAAGCAGTTCCCACTACAGACGCAGCAAAAACCAGCAGATACAATACGATCATAAAAACAGAGCCCGACAGATACCGCGTCTTCTTCCCGACCAGATCGACACCTGCCTTTTCACTCTGCTTCCGGACAAAGGACATGGCACAGCTTTCGGTCTCCTGATTCCCTGCCTTCTCCAGCTGTTCCTCCATCAGATCCCGGATTTCCTGATAATCTGTTTTTGCCAGATCACCGTTTTCTTCCAGCAGACTCTCCAGCTCCTCCTGGTCCATCACAGAGAGTTTCTGCACAACAGCCTGAGGTACCAGAAACTTCCGCTCCAGTTCTGACATACTGTCCGAAGTTTTGAAACGGTCATCAAGATAATAGAAACCGTCTTCCTTCTTTTCATAGCAGTCATTCCACAGAGATCTTTCAGAGTCCGACATATACAGCTCCACTCTCTGCCATGCATCCGGTGTCAGCGCATCAGCCACCATATACTGAATCCCGCTGCTTTTTGCACCGGTATCCCTCATACGGTACACAGAGCCAGAAACCCCGGTAATACAGTACAGTTCAATCAGAAAAAGCAGAAAAATTCCGCCCACATACTGCCAGTGTGCCAGCAAATTTTTCATAATCCGCTTCATATTTGTCTCCTTTATCGTTTGCTTCCTACAGTATAACACAGGTTGTCCTTTTCGGAACATGAAATTATCTTTTTTGGTCAGTATGCCTTGATTTCCTGAAAAACCCCGGAAAGTATCAGTAAATGTGCGCCTTGACACCCTGACCCACCGATTATTATAATAAACACTGATTCCAATTATAGGTCAATCTGGAAAATCGTGCCAGCCGCACATTTTCCGGATACTCTGTAACAAGAGGTACACAGGAGGTATGAAGAATGAGCACAACCTTGGATAAGGAAACATTCAAAGCTGATGTAAAGAACTACCTGAAGACACTTTACAGAAAAACAGTTGACGATGCAAGCAAGCAGCAGATTTTCAATGCTGTTGCCTATGCATTAAAGGAAGTGATTGTTGAGCAGTGGATGGCAACCCACAAGGCTTACGATGAACAGGATGCCAAGATGGTATATTACCTGTCCATGGAGTTTCTGATGGGCCGCGCACTGGGCAACAATATCATCAATCTGCAGGCATCCGAAGTGGTAAAATCCGCTCTGGACGAACTGGGTCTGGATTTGAACGTCATCGAAGATCAGGAAAGAGACTATGCACTGGGTAACGGCGGACTTGGCCGTCTTGCCGCATGTTTCCTGGACTCTCTGGCAACTCTGGGCTATCCCGCATACGGATGTGGTATCCGTTACAAATACGGTATGTTCAAACAGCAGATTGTTGACGGCTATCAGAAGGAAGTTCCGGATGACTGGCTGAAAAACGGCAACCCCTTTGAAATCCGTCGTGATGAATACGCCAAAGAAGTGCGCTTCGGCGGCTACACAAAGGTGGAATACGATTCCAACGGACGCCCTCATTACAAACAGGAAGGCTATCAGGCAGTGCGTGCTGTTCCCTATGATCTGCCTATCGTAGGATACGGCAACAATGTAGTTAATACTCTGCGTATCTGGGATGCAGAACCCGTAACAGCATTCGATCTGGAAGATTTCGGCCGCGGCGACTACCGCAAGGCTGTTGAATCGGAAAATCTGGCAAGAAATATCGTAGAAGTTCTCTATCCCTGCGATGATCACTATGCAGGCAAGGAACTGCGTCTGAAGCAGCAGTATTTCTTTATTTCCGCTTCCGTTCAGACCGCTGTGAAAAAATACCTGAAAAATCCCAAACACACGGATATCCGTAATCTGCCGGAAAAGGTATGCTTCCAGCTGAATGATACCCATCCTACTGTTGCTGTTCCCGAACTGATGCGTCTGCTGATGGACGAATATGGTCTGGAATGGGATGAAGCATGGGAAATCACCAACAAAACCTGCGCTTACACCAACCACACCATCATGGCGGAAGCACTGGAAAAATGGCCCATTGAGCTGTTCTCCCGTCTGCTGCCCCGTATTTATCAGATTGTGGAAGAAATCAACCGCCGTTTCTGCATCGAACTGCAGCAGAGATATCCCAACTGCTACAAGGAAAAGATTGCAAAGATGGCAGTTATTTACGACGGACAGATCCGCATGGCCAATATGGCAATCATTGCCGGTTTCTCCGTAAACGGTGTTGCACGCTTACATACCGAAATCCTGAAGAATCAGGAGCTGAAGGATTTCTACGAGATGTATCCTGAAAAATTCAACAACAAGACCAATGGCATCACACAGCGTCGTTTCCTGCTTCACGGCAACCCGCTGCTGGCTGACTGGGTAACCGGCAAGATCGGCGATGAATGGATCACCGACCTGTCCAGGATGAAAGGTCTGGAGGTCTACGCAACCGACCCCAAATGCCAGGCTGAATTCATGGAAATCAAATACCAGAACAAGGTTCGTCTTGCAAAATACATCAAGGAACACAACAACATCGATGTGGATCCCAATTCCATTTTCGATGTACAGGTAAAACGTCTGCACGAATACAAACGTCAGCTTCTGAATATCCTGCACGTTATGTATCTGTACAACAAGATCAAGGAACATCCCGATATGGATTTCTACCCCAGAACATTCATTTTCGGTGCAAAAGCTGCTGCCGGATACAGACTGGCCAAGCTGACCATCAAGCTGATCAACAGCGTTGCTGATGTTGTCAACAATGATCCTTCCATCAACGGCAAGATCAAAGTTGTATTCATCGAAGACTACCGTGTATCCAATGCGGAATGGATTTTCGCAGCATCCGATGTCAGCGAACAGATTTCTACTGCAAGTAAGGAAGCTTCCGGTACCGGCAACATGAAGTTCATGCTGAACGGCGCACTGACTCTGGGTACCATGGATGGTGCCAACGTGGAAATCGTTGAAGAAGTAGGCAATGATTACGCTTTCATCTTCGGTCTTTCCGCTCAGGAAGTTATTGACTACCAGAACCACGGCGGCTACAACCCCATGGACATCTTCAACAATGACATGGAAATCCGCCAGGTACTGATGCAGCTGATCAATGGGTTCTATTCACCTGACGATCCGGATCGTTTCAGGGATCTGTATAACTCTCTGCTGAATACCTACGTAACCTCAAAAGCAGATACCTATTTCATTCTGAAGGACTTCCGCTCCTACGCAGACGCTCAGTGCCGCGTAGAAGCCGCTTACAGAAACACAGACTGGTGGGCAGAAGCAGCCATCCGCAACGTGGCAAATGTTGGCAAATTCTCATCCGACAGAACCATCCAGGACTATGTGGATGACATCTGGCATCTGGACAAAATCAAAGTGGAACTGGATTCTGAAGAATAGAATTTACGAATACAAAATACCCTGCACGGGGACGTTTTATACGTTCCCGATGCAGGGTATTTTGTGATTTTGCAGCTATAAAACCCGAACAGTAATTACTCTCCCATTACCCGGATCAGATTGATCATTTCCACAGCGCCAAGGGCACAGTCGTAACCTTTGTTGCCTGCCTTTGTGCCTGCCCGCTCGATAGCCTGTTCAATGGTGTCTGTGGTCAGTACACCGAACATTACCGGGATATCGCTGTTTAATGACACTGCAGCAATGCCTTTCGATACTTCCGCGCACACATAATCATAGTGAGATGTGCTTCCCCGGATGACAGCGCCCACACAGATGATGGCATCGTATTTGCCGCATTTTGCCATCTTTGATGCGATCAGAGGGATTTCAAATGCGCCCGGAACCCATGCCACATCGATCATGTCGTCTTTTACTCCATGACGTACCAGACCGTCCACTGCACCGCTTAACAGTTTATTTACGATGAATTCATTAAAACGTGCTGCTACAATTCCGATCCGTACATCTCCTGCAATCATATTGCCTTCTAAAACTCTCATATTGCTTTACTCCTTTAACTGTTTATTCTTAATTTTTCGGCCTGAGGCTTTCATTTTTTTCTTATAATCTTATTCTTTTAATCCGCTGCTCTGCCGGACTGTTTCATATGCTTAATACTGATGCTTAATACTGAATCAGATGCCCCATCTTTTTCTGCTTTGTTTTCAGATAAAACAGGTCATAGGGCGTGGCTTCCATCTGAATAGGCCGGCGGCCGTTTACCTGCGTTCCGTATTTTTCAAGTCCTTCAATTTTAAGCGGGTTGTTGGTCATCAGTTCTACTGATTTCACATCCAGATCCCTTAAAATCTGGGAAGCGATGGAATATTCTCTGGCGTCTTCTTCAAATCCCAGTGCCAGATTGGCCTGTACCGTGTCCATGCCCTGATCCTGCAGCTCGTAGGCACGGATCTTATTGATCAGACCGATGCCGCGTCCCTCCTGACGAAGGTAAACCAGCACACCCCGTCCCTCTTTTTCCAGGGCTTTCATAGCGGCGTCATACTGCTGGCCGCAGTCGCAGCGGGCAGAACCAAAAGCGTCTCCGGTCATGCACTCGGAATGCACACGGCAGAGAACATTATCCCCGCCTGCCACATCCCCTTTGACCAGAGCAATGTGGTGTTCGCCGTTCAATGTATTCTGATAGCCGTAAACCATAAATTCCCCATAGCGGGTGGGCATCTTTGCCCTTGCTGCACGGACAATCTGCATTTCTGTCCGTCTGCGGTACTCCTGAAGTGCCTTGATCGTGATGAATTTCAGATTCCATTTTTCCGCCATCTGTGCAATCTCCGGGCTGCGCATCATCGTGCCGTCCTCCCGCATGATCTCGCAGCACAGTCCGCAGGGCTTCAGGCCTGCAATCCTCATCAGATCAACCGTAGCTTCCGTATGACCGTTTCTCTGCAGGACTCCGCCGGGTCTGGCCTGCAGCGGAAACATATGGCCCGGTCTGCGGAAATCTTCCGGCCCGGCATCATCTCTGACACAGGCCATAGCTGTCATGGAGCGCTCCACTGCGGAAATCCCGGTGCTGGTATCCACTCCGTCAATGGAAACCGTAAATGCCGTGCTGTGGTTGTCCGTATTACAGGAAACCATCTGGGGCAGATTCAGTTTTCTGCACAGTTCCTCATCCATGGGCATACAGATCAGTCCTTTTGCATGCGTCGCCATGAAATTTACATTTTCCGTGGTGGCAAACTCCGCCGCACAGATCATATCCCCCTCATTCTCCCGGTTCTCATCATCGGTAACCAGAATAATTTCACCGTTGCGCAGTGCTTCCACTGCCTCTTCTATTGTATTATATTGAAACACCCTGTTCAGCCTCCTTAATCCGTATTCAATCAAATGTTGTCAATACATCAATTGTCAATACATCAATTGTCAATCTATCCACTGTCGCTGCATCAGAATCCATTTTCCGCCAGCCATTCCAGACTGATTTTCCCGGAACCGGATGATCTGTACGCCCTTTCTCTGCTTTTATCCATCTCCCTGCTCTCCGGCGCAAGTCCCAGCAGTTTTTCCACATACTTGGAGATCACATCATTCTCCAGATTCACCACGTCCCCCGTTTTTTTCTCTGAAAGGATTGTTTCCTTTGCTGTATGAGGAATGATCGATACGGAGAATGTGGTGCCGGTGATTTTCGCTACGGTCAGACTGATTCCGTCGATGGCAATGGAGCCTTTCTCCACAATATAACGCATGATGGCCGGCTTTGCCTGCACCGTATACCAGATGGCGTTGTCATCCTTTTCCAGGCTGACGATGGTACCGGTCCCATCAATATGCCCTGAAACAATATGGCCGCCGAAACGTCCGTCTGCTGCCATAGCCCGTTCCAGGTTCACATGACTGCCGGTTCGAAGAGCTCCCAGTGACGACCGCTCCAGTGTCTCACGCATCACATCCGCAGTAAACAGATGACCGTTTACACTGGCAGCTGTCAGACACACCCCGTTGACCGCCACACTGTCTCCAACCCGCAGGTCGCTGAAAATCACATTTCCTTCTATTGTCAGTATACAGGACTTTGCACCGGGACGGATTCCCCGGATACAGCCCTTTTCCTCTACGATTCCTGTAAACATGGATAAATAACCTCACTTTCCAGCAACAGGTCCGGGTCCAGTACGGTAATCACCGGTTTCGACAGCATCCACGCTTCATCCGGTGCATCCACACCACAGCCGCCGAGGGGGGAAGGAGCTCCTTTCCCACCAAACAGTTTGGGAGCAATATAGGCCTGAACCTTATTGACGATCCGGCTTCTCAGTGCTGATTCATGAAGCTGTGCCCCGCCTTCCAGCAGGATGCTGTCGATTCCTTCCTGACCCAGAAGTCCCATCAGCTTTGACAGATCCACATGACCGTTTTCATCCGCATCCACATACAGAATGCGGCAGCCCGCAGCCTCCAGACGGGATGCTTTCCAATCTGTATTCATCTGATTTTTTTCTTCTTCTGACGCTTTTTTAACATCCGCTGCCTGATCCGGATTTTTCTCCGGCCGTACTGCAGCGATCCACAACGGAATTTCTCCCGCACTCTTTACCAGCTGACTGTCTTCCGGAATGCGAAGGGAACTGTCGCAGACAATCCGAACCGGATTGCGCCCTCCTTCCAGACGGCAGTTCAGCATGGGATCATCCTTCAGAACAGTCTGAATTCCCACCATAATACCTGTGTACCTGTTACGATCCTCATGGACACGCCTGCGGGCTGTTTCACCTGTTATCCACCTTGATTTTCCACTTACTGTGGCAATTTTCCCGTCCATAGTCATGGCATATTTCATCACCACATAAGGCTGCTTCGTCTTTATATAGTGAAAAAACACCTCATTCAGTCTGCTGCATTCCTCTTCCAGCACATGCTCTGTTACCCGGACACCATGTTCTCTCAGCATGGAAACCCCTTTTCCTGCCACCAGCGGATTGGGATCGGAAGAACCGACGAAAACCCGCGCAATTTTATGCTCCAGAATAGCTTCCGTACAGGGAGGCTGTTTGCCCTGATGACAGCAGGGTTCAAGAGTAACATAAAGATCGGCTCCCGCCGCATCCTCAGGATTTTTCAAAGCGGCAAATGCTTCCCGCTCTGCATGCAGATGTCCGTACTGCGTATGATAACCGCCTGCGATCACCTTTCCGTCCTTCACGATCACAGCACCCACCATGGGATTGGGATTCACCTTCCCGCAGCCTCTCTCTGCCAGTTTCAGAGCCAGCCGCATATATTTTTCATCAAAACCGCTGTCCAAAACCTTCCCCTCCTTCATGAATTGTTGTCGGATGAGAACCTTTTGGTTCATAATAAAAAAGCTCCGGGAGAAAAATCTCTCAGAGCTTAACTGTGTATCCTGCTGTATCTGCTATGTAAATAAATCTTTATGAAGGACTCCGGGAAATCCGATGTCCGCTTCATGCTTTATAATAATTTCTTATCTATATATCAAATACATCTGCTGCACTTCTTCCATCCAGACTATACTGTCGGCTCCGGAGTTCCACCGAATCATTCCCGTAACGGGCTCGCGGGCTGTACCGCCGGTAGGGACTTGCACCCTGCCCTGAAGTTCTCATCTGTGTTTATTATATCGCACTGAAGTGCAGATGTAAAGAAGAAATATTTTTCAAATGACTTTTTACAGCCGCTCCGGTTTGCAGGAACATCCGATGCCCAGTCCGTCCGGTCCGATATGGCAGCAGAGTCCGAAGGACAGATCATCGCACATGACATCCATACCGGGAAAAGCTTCTTTGATTTCCTGTACCCACTCCTCTGTGACTTCCGGTGAACTGCTGGAGGCTGCCAGCAGATAGACATCTCCGGCTTCATATGCATCCTTAAAGTTCACGGTCAGGTCGGTTCTCATGGCTTCAAGCATGGCTTTTCTTGCTTTTTTCATGCCTCTTGTCTTCTGATAGATATCCAGCTTTCCCACACCGAATTTCATGACCGGCTTGATATTCAGGATAGAACCCACAGCTGCCACAGCCGGAGTGATCCTGCCGCCTTTTTTCAGATACTGCAGCGTGCTGATCGCCACATAAATACTCATATTTTCCCGGGTATCTTCCAGAATTTTCCGGATTTTTTCCGCTCTGTACCCCTTTTCCACCATCTCCACAGCATCCAGCACAGTGCGGTGCAGAGGCGTGGAGACCCGGCCGCAGTCCACTACGAAAACCTTTCCCTCATACTCCGGTTCCTGTGCCATGGACTGAGCCGTCATGCAGGAGCCGCTCAGTCCACTGCTGATGGGCAGATACAGAACCTCGTCATATTCCTCCAGCATCTCATTCCACAGATTCATTACATCCTGCGGGTTCGGCTGGGAAGTTGACACATCCATTCCGCTGCGCAGTTTTTCAAAAAAGACTTCCTTCGAAAGATCCACATTTTCATAATATGTTTTCCCTTCGATACAAAAAGGCATGGGAAGCACCCGGATTCCCAGTACCTTTGCTTCTTCCTGTCTGATTCCGCTGTGACTGTCCGTCATAATTCCTGTTGATTTCATATCTCACCTTTCAACCTTCCACATAACTCTTCAGAACAGTTCCTGCTGAACTGTCGCCATTCCGCAATAATCTCTAGTCCTGTTCCAGCATGCCTGTGTACAGCTGATAGTACACACCCTTTTCTTTCAGCAGAGACTCATGATTGCCCCGCTCAATGATTTTTCCGTGATCCAGAACCATGATTACATCAGAGTTTTTAATCGTGGAAAGCCGGTGGGCTATGACGAATACAGTCCGCCCTTCCATCAGGTGATCCATACCCTCCTGTACGATTTTTTCCGTACGGGTATCGATACTGGAGGTTGCTTCGTCCAGAATCAGTACCGGCGGGTCGGCTACGGCGGCTCTGGCAATAGCCAGCAGCTGCCGCTGTCCCTGAGACAGGTTGGCTCCGTCTCCTGTCAGCATGGTATCATAGCCCTGAGGCAGGTGCTCGATAAAGTATTCCGCATTGGCCAGACGGGCTGCTGCTTTTACCTGCTCATCGGTGGCATCCAGACGGCCATAACGGATATTCTCCATAACGGTGCCTGTAAACAGATGAGTATCCTGCAGCACGATTCCCAGGGAACGGCGCAGATCGGCTTTTTTAAATTTATTGATATTGATGCCGTCATAACGGATCTTACCGGAATTAATATCGTAAAAACGGTTCAGCAGATTGGTGATCGTCGTTTTTCCGGCGCCGGTGGCACCTACAAACGCTATCTTCTGGCCGGGTTTTGCATACAGATTGATATTCTGCAGCACGATCTTGTCGGGATTGTAGCCGAAATCCACATCTTCCATGTAGATATCGCCTTCCATCTTCTGATAAGTGGTGGTATCGGTCGCTTTATGGTAATGCTTCCATGCCCAGGTTCCGGTTCTCTCCTTTGACTCGGTAATATTTCCCTGCGCGTCTTCGTGGGAACGTACCAGCATTACATATCCATCGTCCTCCTCCGGTTTTTCATCGAGAAGCGTGAAGATCCGGTCTGCACCGGCCAGCGCCATGATAATGGAGTTGAACTGCTGGGAAACCTGTGTGATGGGCATATTGAAACTCCGATTGAACTGCAGGAAGCTGGCCAGTTTGCCCAGTGTCATGCCCCCGAAACCGGTAATAGACATCAGAGCACCTGCAACGATACACAGCACAAAGCTGATATTGCCCAGATTGCCGTTGACCGGCATCAGAATATTGGCAAAAGTATTGGCCTTATCCGCACTGTCGCACAGGGCATCGTTCAGTCTGTTGAATTCCTCAATATTCTTTTCCTCGTGGCAGAAAACCTTGACCACCTTCTGCCCGGACATCATTTCCTCAATATAACCGTTGACCGCACCCAGGGCTTTCTGCTGCTTCATGAAATACATGCCGGACCTGCCGCCCAGCTTCCGCGCCGCCATGATCATGACGCCGCACATGCAGAGCGTCAGAATAGTCAGCGGTACACTCAGTATGATCATGGAAATCAGTACCCCCACAATGGTAATGCAGGAGGAAACGATCTGGGGGAAACTCTGACTGATCATCTGTCTCAGTGTGTCGGTATCATTGGTATACATACTCATGATATCACCATGGGTGTGGGTATCAAAATACCGGATCGGCAGCTTTTCCATATGACTGAACATATCGATTCTCAGCTGACGCAGGGTTCCCTGAGTTACATTAACCATGATACGATTATACCCGTAAGCACACAGGGCACCTGCCACATAAATACAGGCCAGCCTGAGAATTGCATGCATCAGCGGTGAAAAATCAGGCTCGGACTGTCCCACCAGCGGCGTGATATAGTCATCGATCAGGGACTGGAGGAACATATTGCCGGCAATCTGGGCCATGGCACTGAAAAAGATCATAAATACAACCAGAAGGCATACCCATTTATAATAATGAAGAATATAGCCGGCCATTCGCTTAAATACCTTACTGTTCTTATTCATCCTTATTTCCCCCTTTCACCTGTGATTCATATACTTCACGGTAGATCGCATTGCTCTCCAGAAGTTCTTCGTGGGTTCCGATACCGTTGATCCTGCCTTCTTCCAGCACAATGATCCGATCTGCATCCTGAACAGAGGAAATACGCTGGGCAATAATCAGCTTCGTGGTATCGGGAATCTCCTCCCTGAACGCTTTGCGGATCAGGGCATCCGTCTTTGTATCTACAGCACTGGTGGAATCATCCAGAATCAGAATCTTTGGTTTCTTTAAAAGCGCTCTGGCAATGCACAGACGCTGCTTCTGACCGCCGGAAACATTGGTACCGCCCTGTTCGATCCATGTATCATATTTATCAGGAAATGTCTGAACAAATTCATCCGCCTGTGCCAGCCGGGAAACCCGCTGGATTTCCTCATCGGAAGCCTGCGCATTGCCCCACCGGAGATTATCCTTAATCGTACCGGAAAACAGCTCATTTTTCTGCAGGACCATGGAAACCTCATCACGAAGCGTGTCCAGATCGTATTTTTTCACATCAATACCGCCTACACACACAGAGCCCTCCGACACATCGTACAGACGGGGGATCATCTGGACAAATGTGGACTTGGAACCGCCGGTACCTCCGATGATTCCGATGGTCTCACCTGATCTGATGTGGACATCAACATCCTCCAGCACATTCTGCCCGTCTTTGCGGTAAGAGAAATTCACATGGTTGAAATCGATGGAACCGTCTGCTACGGATTCGACCGCACTTTCAGGATTGACAATGTCCGCCTGTTCCGTCAGAATCTCCGCGATACGATCCATGGATGCTTTCGACATGGTCAGCATAACGAAGATCATGGACAGCATCATCAGACTCATAAGAATATTCATGACATAATTGAACATACTCATCAGTTCACCGGTAGTCATGGTCTCGGAAACAACCATCCGGGCACCAAACCAGGAAATAGCCATAATACATCCGTACACCGTCATCTGCATAACGGGCATGTTGGTACAGATGATCTTTTCCGCTTTCACGGAAAGAAGACAAAGCTCCGTACATGCCTTTTCCATCTTCGTAATCTCATGATCCTCACGCACATACGACTTCACCACCCGGATAGCATTAACATTTTCCTGAACACTGGCATTCAGATTATCGTATTTTTTGAACATTCGCGTAAATACGGGAAATGCTGTACCCACAATAATTATCAGTGCCGTTCCGAGAATGACAATAGCCACCAGAAATACACTGGCTAACCGGGCATTGATCATGATCGCCATACCCAGTGCACATATCAGGGTAACCGGCGCACGGGTGCACATACGCAGCACCATCTGATAGGAATTCTGCACATTGGTCACATCCGTAGTCATACGGGTTACAAGACCTGCTGTTGAATATTTGTCAATGTTGGAAAAAGCAAATGTCTGAATGTTCTCAAACATGGCTTTTCTCAGATTCCGGGCAAAGCCGGAGCTGGCCTGCGCTGCAAAACGTCCCGCCAGTACACCGAATGTAAGGGACAGCATGGCCAGAAGCAGCATAACAAGGCCCACTTTAACAGCATAATTCACATTGCCCTTTGCGATTCCATTGTCGATGATATTGGCCATCAGAAACGGAATCAGGACTTCCATAAAAACCTCCAGCACCGCAAAAACAGGCGTCAGTATGGATGGCTTTTTGTACTCTTTCACCTGAGCCAGTAATGTCTTCAGCATGTTTTTTTCTCCTTTTCAATGATTAAGCGTCTCCAGATTCTTTCTGATCCGTTCCATAACGAATATGAAAGTCTCCATCTCCTCTGTGGAAATTCCATCCACCAGATCTGCTTCCATCCGGTCCAGCGAACTCAGGATCCGGTTGTTGGCCTGCAGTCCCTTATGCGTCACCACAATCTTTTTCAGACGCGCATCGGTGTCCACCGACTCTCTCCGGATAAAACCGTTCTTTTCCAGCAGCTGAAGAACACTGGTCACGGAAGCCCTGGAAATCTCCAGATGCTTCTCCACATCCCGCTGAAAAAGATCCCGTCTGCCGCCTTCCTTTACCAGATAGCTCATCAGATAACCCTGAAACCCGGTAAGACCCGTCTCCTCAGACAGATGATCGATCCGCTTTTTAACCAGATTTGATAATTTTCTAACCTCAAATCCAACCCTGTACTGCATAAACTCAACACCTTTCTCAGTACAACACCTCTTCCGGCACAGCACCACTCCCGGTACAGCGCTTTCCCGAAAAAACAGTATGGCAACGAACACAAACACCCTCGATTCCCTGCCATAGCCAAATACATGTGTTATCTAACTGTAAGTCATCTAACTATATGGTAGTATAATAACACTCCATATAAAAGTCAACACATTTTTTCAACACAAAAATTCTGAAAACACCACTGAAGGCGTCTCCGAAGACTCGCCTGATAGATCCACGGAAAGCCCCTGAAAACGGCAGAATGACTGTGATCCCCTATGAAGGGAACCACAGTCATTCTGCCTGGCTGTCTTTCTTTCAGGCGAAGCTCAAACTGTAACCTTCACCTTAATTCTGCGATTTGTGTTCTCCTGTGATGGAATAAATCACCCATTCCGCAATATTGGTTGCATGATCTCCGATCCGTTCAAAGTATTTGGCTACCATCAGAAGATCGGTGGCCTGTTCACCGCAGGAGCGATCCTCGGCAATCATATTGATCAGTTCATTTTTCACCTCGCCGAACAGTTCATCCACCTTATCATCTCTGTTGATAACAGCCTGAGCCCGGTCCAGATCTCTGCTGACGAAAGCTTCCATGCTTTTTACCACCATATCAGTGGTTTCCGCAGCCATTTCCTGGATATGAGTCAGCTTTTTGATGTAAGTCTGTCCTGCAAACATCATGGAAATCTCCGCAATATCCGCTGCCTGATCCCCGATCCGCTCCATGTCGGTTACCATTTTCAAGGCTGCCGATACATTTCTCAGATCCGTGGCAACCGGCTGCTGGCAGAGCAGAAGTTTCATGCACAGACCTTCGATGACATTCTCCTGTTCATTGATTTCTTCATCATGTGCCATGATCTTTTTTGCCAGTTCCACATCCTGATTAATCAGCGCAGTAATCGCTGATTCAATGGCTTTCTCGATGAGACAGCCCATATGGATCATTTCGTTGTTCAGCTGCTCCAGCTGTTTTTCAAATCTGGTACGCATCCTTCTATCCTTTCCGGACCTGAGGACATTCCCGTCCCGGTCCTTTGACTATTCTCAGATTCATCAGCCAAACCGGCCGGAAATATAATCCTCTGTCTTTTTATTTTTAGGCATGTTGAACAGTTCCTCCGTAGGTGCTGCTTCAATAACCTCACCCAGCAGGAAAAATACAGTTTCATCGGAAACACGGGTTGCCTGCTGCATGTTGTGTGTAACTACCACAACGGTATATTTTTTGCGCAGTTCAATCATCAATTCCTCTACCTTCAGAGTGGAAATGGGATCCAGTGCCGATGTAGGTTCGTCCATCAGCAGAACATCAGGCTGTACCGCCAGTGCCCGGGCAATGCAAAGACGCTGCTGCTGTCCGCCGGACAGACCCAGTGCGGATTTCTTCAGGCGATCCTTGACTTCATCGAAAATTGCTGCGCCCCGCAGACTTTCCTCCACGATCTGATCCAGCTTTGCCTTGTTTTTAATGCCGTGAATTCTCGGTCCATAGGCGATGTTATCGTAAATACTCATGGGAAAAGGATTGGGCTGCTGGAATACCATACCCACTTTTTTCCGAAGCAGTGTGGTGTCCACCTTCGGTCCGTAAATATCCTCACCGTCCAGCAGAACCTTACCTGTGATCTTACAGCTGTCCACCAGGTCATTCATACGGTTCAGTGTTTTCAGATAGGTGGATTTTCCGCATCCGCTGGGTCCGATAAAAGCCGTAACCGCATTCGCTTTGATATCCAGGTTGATATTTTTTAATGCATGATTCGTACCATAATATAAATCCAGATTTCTGGTACTGATTTTAATATCTGACATGTTTTTTTCTCCTATTTTTTCTTGGATACATCAAATTTTGAAGACAGATAATGGGTCAGGAAATTGATCAGCAGCACCAGAATCAGCAGCACAACTGCAATACCGAATGCGATTTCATACTCGCCGTTCTGCATGCTCAGATACATCTGAATCGTCATCGTTCCGCCCGACTGGAAGATTTTATCGAAAAATGCTGCTGCTGTTTTGGGAAGCGCATAACCGCTGCCTGCGGTAAACAGCAGTGCTGCCGACTCACCGACGATTCGCCCGATTGCAAGAATGATACCGGTGATAATACCGGGCATGGAGGCCGGCAGAAGAATGGTTCGAATCATATACCATTTCTCAGCGCCCATACCGAGAGCACCTGTGCGGTAGCTGTCCGGCACTGTTTTCAAAGCTTCCTGCGTATTTCGAGTGATCAGAGGAAGTACCATCAATGTCATGGTCAGACTGCCGGTAAGAATGGAATATCCCAGTTTCAGCACACTGCCGAAGAAAATAAAGCCAAACAGACCGAAAATAATAGACGGAATACCGGAAAGTGTCTCCGTGGTAAACTCGATCATGCGGACCAGCTTTCCCGGTTTAGCATATTCATTCAGGTAAATGGCACTGCCGATGCCGATAGGGACTGCAAAAAGCAGTGTAATCACAATGACAAATAATGTATTTAAAATATTACCCGCAATACCGGTGGTTCCGTTCAGAACCGAAGTCTCATTCAGCAGGAACGACGGTGTTACGGTCCTGATTCCCCGGACAAACACATAACCCAGAATGCCTACCAGAATCAGTACGGAAATCAGAGCACACAGGTTGATGATGCCCCGTACAATGATATCGCTTTTACGCCTCATTTTCTTTCGCTCCTTTCTTCAGGAAAGCACTCAGAACACCATTTACGATCATGATAAAAAGGAACAGTACAAGACCGATGGTAAACAGTACCTGTCTGTGGGTACCGGATGCATATCCCATCTCACTGACAATAGCGGTGGTCAGGAATTTTACTGAATTGAAAGGCAGCGGAAGGTTGACGGAACTGCCGGATACCAGCGTAATCG